>CAYZHS010000208.1:0-3552 GCA_964478295.1 uncultured Proteiniphilum sp.
TGTTTAATTACTTTTCTTTCTGTTATGGAATTTCTTTCAGCTAAGTAATTTCTTTTCTGGGCGAGAAATTATCCAAAGGCCAATACCGGTTATCAGTCCGTTCAGCAACAGAATCTCATATCCCACCTGGTAATTATATATTTGTTTCATAAGAATCTCAATAACAAAACAAATCATTGGTGCCGATATTGCAATATATGGAACATATTTATCAATAGGTTTAACTTTGGTATATAGTCCAAAACAGTATAAGCCAAGCAGTGGACCGTAAGTGTACGATGCTAGTTTATATATTGCAGTTATTATGCTATCAGAACCTATTGCTTCAATAACAAGTATTATTAAGACAAATACAATACTAACACCAATATGAACTATACCTCGGGTTTTAACATCTTTTCTTTCCTGTTCTCTGTTATGAGGTTGCGCTTTCATATCTAAAATATCAACGCAAAACGATGTGGTTAATGCTGTCAAAGCAGAGTCTGCACTTGAAAAAGCTGCTGCCACAATACCAACAACAAATACACCAAGTACAACAGGACCAAGATATTCACTGGCTATTATAGGAAGAATATTATCTGAGACTTCGGGTAAAACTATTCCGTTTTGCTCGGCAAAAGTTATAAGCAGCACACCAAGAGAAAGAAAGAGAAAATTAATAGGGGCAAATGCCAACCCATAAGAAACAACATTCTTCTGAGCGTCCTTCAATGTTCTTATTGTAAGGTTCTTCTGCATCTGGTCCTGATCGAGTCCCGTCATTACTATAGTAATAAACATTCCGCTAAAAAACTGTTTAAAGAAATTCTGAGTACTGCCCCAATCATCAAAAACAAATATTCTTGAGTGAGAACTGTTACTAATTGCTGCAATTGTATCGCCTATCGAAAAGTTTAATCTGACAGACACCTGCCATACTATAAGAACCAACGCTGTAAGAAAAAGAATTGTCTGTAACCAGTCGGTCCAAATAATTGTCTTTATTCCACTTTTATGACTGTATAACCATATTACCAGAATAATACCGATAACAGTAACAACAAAAGGCACACCCCAGGCATCAAAAACTAAAGTCTGCAAAATAAATGCAACAAGATAAAGTCGGGCTGCCGCACCCACTATTTTAGAGAGCAAAAAAAACCAAGCTCCTGTTTTATACGATTTTTGTCCAAACCTTTGCTGCAGATAACCATATATTGTTGTAAGATTCAGTCGATAATAAAGTGGCAGTAACACATAGGCTATAACAAGATATCCGAAGAAGAACCCAAACACCATCTGCATGTATGTCATATCCAGGTTTCTAACCATGCCTGGCACAGAAACAAAGGTAACCCCCGAAATTGAGGTGCCTACCATTGCAATAGCCACCACATACCATTTAGATGATTTGTTGGCACGGAAGAAAGCGTCGTTGCCCGACCCTTTTCTACTTGTTAAGTATGATATAAGCATCAGTACTCCAAAGTATACAGCAATTATGATTAGTATAAAGGAAGATTGCATTAAAAATAGTGTTATATTGTTTTTCCAAAACAAAAGTACTCAACTCATAGTAAAAGGGCAAATTAAAAGGATGAAAAACAAAAATGTGTTATATTTGTTGAGATTCAATATTAATATCTACTTAAATATTAAGTAAACCTGAAATTACAAGTATGGCAAAGGACAAAATATGCCTGATTATAAACCCCATCTCTGGAACAGAATCAAAGAAATCTATCCCCGAAGAGGTGGCTGCAGCTATTGATCAGAAGAAGTATGATTTATTAATAAGGGTAACAGGCTATCCCAATCATGCATCAGAGATTGCACGTCATGCTGTTAAAAAGAAGTTCAAGTTTGTAATCACGGCAGGTGGAGATGGCACTGTAAATGAAGTTGCAAGAGAACTTATAAATAGTGATACTGTTCTTGGGATCCTTCCCTACGGTTCTGGTAACGGACTTGCTCGTGAACTTGGGATTCCTCTGGACTCTGAGAAGGCGATAAAAATAATTCTCAATGCACATACCCGCACAATTGACTATGGTGTTGCAAACGATCATATATTTTTCTGCACCTGCGGCTTTGGCTTCGATGCTTTTGTGAGCGACAGGTTTGCAGATGAAAAAAAACGAGGTCCATTGGGCTATGTACGAAACGTACTTGAAAGTGTGGTTGATTTCAGAGCAGACGAGTATGAGCTGACTTATGATGATGGTAAACTTACAGAAAAAGCATTCATTCTCACCTGTGCAAATGCATCACAATATGGCAATGAAGCTTATATTGCGCCTGGGGCAAGTATGGAAGATGGTAAGATGAACGTCTCTGTTTTAAAGCCGCTCAATGCACTTGAAATTCCTCAAACTACAATACAGCTATTTACAAAGAATATCGATAAGAACAGTAAAATGACCACACTGCTTACCAGCAACCTGCATATTAAACGATCTAAACCAGGGGTTATGCATGTTGATGGTGAACCGGTAAAAACTAAAAGTGAGATAAATGTCAGAATGGTACACAAAGGTTTAAAAGTATTCGCTCCCTCCTCAAACGACCTTTCTGAAAGACGAAGAAGAGAGAACGAAAATGTTTTCAATGCACTTACCAGGTGGTTCAATTAAACATCCTTTTTCATCCAAATTGTAAGTTGCAGCTCACTGCTTACTGTAACCCTCGATGACTTCCTCACTAAACGGGTAATGTTGCGTGGCTCAGCAATAAGATTGAAATTAGGCTCCAGCACCTTTTTAATACCATCTAACGATGTAACCGGTTCGCCATCCGCTTTAAATCCGCCCGGCCACTTATCACGAGGTGTTTTACTTACATTCCACTCATAATCAGATGCTATTATAAGATAGCCGAAATTATTGAGACGACTACTTATATGCGATAAAAAGAGTAGCGGATTGCTCAACTCTTCCAGCAAAGCAGGTAATATAATCAGATCATATCCGGTGAAATTTGGTTTCAAGTTCATAGCATCTGCTTGCATAAACACAACCCTATCCTTAAATTCAGACAGTCCGTATTCATCAAGAACAATATCCTTATAAAAGACCAGTTCACCCTCATCCTTCATTGTATACCTCACATAACCCTGCTCCTGCAACTGAATAGGAATACGAATCATACGCGCAGTGAAGTCGAGTGCAGTAACATCTTTAAAATGCCTGGCCAGTTCAAAGGCAAGTCGCCCTGTGTCAGCATTCAAATCCAACACCCTCGCATCGCTATTATCTATTAGAAGACTCTTAGCCAAGGTTGCAAGCTGCTTAGACATACTCTTATTTTCAGAAACTCCACTATCGCTCCAGTTTTCCTCACAAGAGAGAGTAACCTCTTGATCCGTTTCATAATCGGCTTGCTGAATTTTCAATGGCGCGTCAGATTCTATATATCTAAAACCTGCATGCTGATAAAAGTGTCTGCGAAATGCATAACGAGAATGTATAGTAGTTTCGTTTCCTGTTGAAATCCACGACCCACCCTTTATAAGATTATGCTTTCCATCAAAAGTGGGAGTAGAAAAATCGTCGTACATCGGGTGCACCTTAA
>CAYZHS010000209.1:0-3505 GCA_964478295.1 uncultured Proteiniphilum sp.
GTTATTATCTATTGATTACGGTAAAAAACGTACAGGTATTGCTGTTAGCGATCCACTGCAGATAATTGCAAATGGTTTAACTACAGTTGAAACATCCAAACTTTTTGAGTTTCTTGATGATTATCTTAAAAAAGAGGATGTAGAATCAATTATTGTTGGTTTGCCAAAACAGATGAATGGGCAGCCCTCAGAGAATATGAAAAGGATTGAGCCGTTTGTGAATAGATTAAGAAAAATATATCCGAAAATAAATATTGAATATTACGACGAACGATTTTCTTCTAAACTTGCTCATAGAGCAATGATAGATGGAGGACTTAAAAAACAAGACAGACAGAATAAGGAATTAGTTGATGAAATAAGTGCAACCATAATACTTCAGGGGTATATGGAGAGCAGGAGATTAAGATTATGATTTTACCAATATATATATACGGGCACCCGGTACTCAGAAAAGTAACAAGGGATATCGACCCCAGTAGCTACCCTAACCTAAAAGAGCTTATAGATAACATGTTTGAAACTATGTATCAGGCCGAAGGAGTGGGGTTAGCGGCACCTCAGGTGGGACTTGAGGATAGGATTTTTGTAGTAGATTTGTCACCACTTGCTGATGATGAGCATCCGGAGTTTAAGGAGATGAAGAAAGTTTTTATAAATGCTCATATAACAGAACGACGTGGTGAAATGGCCATAGTGGAAGAGGGTTGCCTAAGTATTCCCGGTATTCATGAAAAAGTTTCGCGCGAAGATGAAATAAGGATAAAGTATCTGGATGAAAACCTTAATGCTCATGATGAGGTTTATAATGGATATTTAGCACGGGTAATACAGCATGAATATGATCATTTAGACGGGATACTATTTACCGACAAAATATCACTTCTTCGCAAAAGAATGAATAAGAGCAAGCTGGCAAATATGGAAAAAGGTAAAGTTGCTTGCGATTACAGAATAAAAACAGTTAGATAGGGTTACAGAAAAAAGTTTCCCGGTATATTATTCTACCGGGAATTCCATTATCATTTCTGCTGCAGCTTCATCCAGGTACCAGAATAAATTGTCTGAGTGAGGTAGCACAAGTGCTGCCGGATATTTCTTTTCCGATTCCTGAGGATTCTCTATTATCTCTTTAACTTTTTCTGCTTTATTCTTACCTGTTACCAGAAAAACCACGTTTTTAGCTGCATTAATCACCTTGCCTGTAAGGCTAACTCTAGTCTGTCCACTTTGTGGGTGAGTGGCTGTAACACAGTTATCCTGGTTGTTCCAAAGTTCTATCTCATGTGGAAAGATTGATGCTGTATGTCCATCATCTCCCATGCCAAGTATCACTATATCAAAAACAGGTGTCCCATTATTCAGTTCAAGTTCCCTGTTAAGCAAATCACCATACCTCTTAGCTTCTTCTGCAGGATTGTTTTCGCCCTTTATGCGAAAAATATTTTCTTCTGGTATATTTATATTGTTAAAAAGATGATCTTTCGTCATTTTATAATTGCTCTCGCTGTTTTCGGGATCAACACATCGCTCATCACCCCAAAAAAACTTTATATTTTTCCACTCAATTTCCCCTTGTGGCAACGATGACCAATAGTTGAATAGCGATTTTGGTGTGGTCCCACCTGATAGAGCAACCGTTATTTGTTTTCCATAAGAACTAACTTCCTTAAACCACTCGGTAAAAGATTCATTTAATTCTTGTAATGATCTGAATATAAGTATTTCCATTTATAGCTTTCTTTTTTTATTGATTATAATTCACAGTAAACACCATCTTCTGCAAGATTCTTGCATGGATATCGCCAAGTATTTTCCTTCCCTTCAATAAGATCGTCCGATACATCGGGTCCCCATGAACCAGAAGGATAGCCATGTAGAGGTGCATCTTTGTCGTTTTCCCAATAGTCTAGTATAGGTTGAACAAATTTCCATGTTTCTTCAGCTGCTTCACCTTGCATGTAAAGCATGTTGTCGCCAGTCATACAATCGAGTATCAGTCGTTCATATGCGCTAGGTATATAATGGTCGTTTAATTCTGAATAGTGAAAATCCATATTCACAGATCTAACTTCATAACCACTGCCTGGCACTTTCATACCTGTTTTCAGTAGAATGCCTTCATCGGGCTGAATGCGAATAATGAGCTGGTTGTCGGAGCTGGTCGACTCATCTAGTTGTTTGAAGAGCTTTTGAGGTGATGGGTTAAAATGTATAACCACTTCCGAAACATTTGTTGGCAGACGCTTACCTGTGCGTATATAAAATGGAACCCCCTGCCATCGCCAGTTGTCGATATAAATCTTCATTGCTGCGTATGTTTCTGTGCGAGAGTTCGGTCTTACATTTTTCTCGTCTCTGTAATTGTTGTAATGCTTACCTCTAACGGTTGCTTCGGTGTACTGACCTCTGATAATATTGTTTTTCAGATCATTTTTACTTAAAGGTCGCAATGATCTGAAAACTTTCATCTTTTCATATCTGATATCCTCTGCCGATATCTTGGCCGGTGGTTCCATTGCAACTAAAGACAGCACCTGCAACAGATGGTTTTGTATCATGTCTCTAAGTGCGCCTGCCTGGTCGTAATAACCACCCCTGTCTTCTACACCAATACTTTCGGCGGCAGTTATCTCAACATGCCTAATGTAATTACGGTTCCACAAGGGCTCATATATGCCATTTGCAAATCTTGTAACCATCAGGTTTTGTACAGTCTCTTTACCCAGATAATGATCAATCCTATATATTTGATCCTCCTGAAAGAATTCTAATAATTGATGATTCAGGTCAATTGCTGATTGTAAGTCATGTCCAAAAGGTTTCTCAATAATTATTCTGCGAAACCCTTTTTGTTGAAGTGTAAGACCATGTCCATACAAAAACTTAGGTATTGTATTATACAAAGCTGGTGGAGTAGAGAGGTAGTATATATAGTTATGCTCAAGGTTAAATTTGTTGTTAAGTTTATCAAGTTTTTCTTTAACCTTGCCATACTCATCACCCTTTGAAGTATCTATGCTAAGATAGAAAATCTTGGCAAGAAACTTATTTATAGTCTCAGTAGTCGCATCTTTGTAGTGTGCAAACAGGCGAATCCCCTCTTTCATCTTTTTGCGGAACTTGTCGTCACTATACTCGGTTCTGCTTACCCCTAAAACTGCATAACCTTCGGGCAGAGAGTCGTTCATAAACAGGTCGAATACTGCAGGAATCAGTTTGCGGTAAGTGAGGTCACCTGATGCTCCAAATATTACCAAACCCTGATTAGTTTTTTTCTTCATTCTTAAAAATTCTACTTTTAATCTATATACAGAACAAATTTAATTGCAAAAAGTTGAACTAGCGCTAATTTATGCGCTTTCGATATAAAAATAGATGTTCGGATAAAAGTAATCAAGATTACCTCTTTGATAATAAGATATTTTGTGCTATCTTTGCCGCTCTAAAAAATAGAACTATTATTTTAAACAACAACAATTAATTTAGTATGAATAATTACGAA
>CAYZHS010000210.1:0-3472 GCA_964478295.1 uncultured Proteiniphilum sp.
GGTTGTTGGTCTTCCTGCAACTATCGACAACGACCTTAATGGCACTGACACAACTATTGGTTATGATACTGCATTAAATACAATTATGATGGCCATGGACAAGATTCGTGACACTGCAACATCGCACGAAAGACTGTTCTTTGTTGAGGTTATGGGTCGCAACTGTGGCTTTCTTGCACTTAACAGCGCAATTGCATCGGGTGCGGAAGCTGCTATTATTCCTGAAATCAGTATAGAAAAAGACCAATTGGGAGAACTGATTGAACAGGGTTTCCGAAAATCAAAAAGTAGTAGCATGGTACTAGTTACAGAAAGTGATGTTACAGGAGGTGCTATGAAATTAGCTAACAGAGTAAAAAAAGAATATCCTCAGTATGACGTGAGGGTTACAATATTAGGGCATCTTCAGAGAGGGGGGTCACCTACTGCTCAAGATCGTATTTTAGCCAGCAGAATGGGGATAGCTTCAATTCAGGCATTACTTGAGAATCAAAGAAATATCATGATTGGAATTCATGAAAATGAAATTGATTATATCCCATTTAAGAGAGCGATTAAGAAACAAAGAGAAATCAACGAAGAGCTACTTGAAGTATTACGTATCTCTTCTATTTAATTATATTCATTATGGAAATTACACACATTGAACACATCGGAATTGCAGTAAAAAGCATAGAGGAACAACTACCCTATTACGAGAACATTCTGGGACTTAAATGCTACAACATTGAAACTGTAGAGGATCAAAAAGTAAAAACAGCGTTTTTTAAAGTTGGACAGACCAAAATTGAACTTTTGGAGCCCACATCAGAAGATAGCACTATCGCTAAATTTATAGAAAAACGTGGTGAAGGTGTGCATCATATTGCTTATGCCACCAACAACTTAAATGAAACACTTAAGGAGGTAGAATCTAAAGGTGTTAGACTTATTGATAAAGAAGGACGACCAGGAGCAGAGGGATTAACAATTGCTTTTCTTCATCCAAAATCAACAGGAAGTGTACTCACTGAATTTTGTGAACATCCTGAAAAATAGAACAACACTATACAATTAACAACTATATTACATGAGCAACCAACTTGATAAAGTAAAAGAACTCATCCAGTTACGGGAAAAAGCCCGTTTAGGTGGTGGTGAAAAGAGAATCGAATCACAACACAAAAAAGGTAAGTATACAGCAAGAGAACGAATTGCTTTGCTTCTTGATGAAGGAAGCTTCGAAGAGTTTGACATGTTTGTTGAACATCGTTCTTACAACTTCGGCATGGAAAAAAACAAATTTCTTGGCGATGGTGTAGTAACAGGTTATGGTACTATTGAGGGTAGACTAGTGTATGTTTATGCACAAGACTTTACCGTATCAGGAGGTTCACTTTCTGAGATGCACGCACAAAAGATCTGTAAAGTTATGGATCAGGCTATGAAAATGGGTGCTCCGGTTATTGGTATAAATGACTCGGGTGGTGCGCGTATTCAGGAAGGAATTAATGCTTTGGCTGGATACGCTGAGATTTTTCAGCGTAACATCCTTGCTTCAGGAGTAATACCTCAGATTTCTGGAATCTTCGGCCCTTGTGCCGGTGGTGCTGTATATTCTCCAGCTCTAACAGACTTTATTATAATGACACAAGGAACATCTTACATGTTTCTTACTGGACCAAAAGTGGTAAAAACTGTTACAGGAGAAGATGTAACTCAAGAAGATCTTGGTGGAGCATCGGTACATGCTGCTAAATCGGGTGTGGCACAATTCTCTGCCGACTCTGAAGAGAATGGATTGAAAATGATTCGTCATCTATTGAGCTTTATACCTCAAAACAATCTTGAAGAGGCACCAATTTACGAGAATGATGATCCAATAGACAGATTAGAAGATGGACTTAATGAAATAATCCCGGATAGCCCAACTAAACCATACGACATGTATGAGGTTATTGGTGCAATTATAGATAAGGGTGAGTTTTTAGAAGTTCACGCAGATTATGCAAAAAACATCATTGTAGGATTTGCAAGATTCAACGGTCAATCTGTAGGTATTGTAGCTAATCAACCTAAATATCTAGCTGGCGTACTTGATATTAACGCATCTAGAAAAGCGGCAAGATTTGTAAGATTCTGCGATGCTTTTAATATTCCAATTGTTTCATTGGTTGATGTTCCAGGATTCCTACCAGGTACAGGTCAGGAATATGGTGGTGTAATTACACATGGAGCTAAACTATTATATGCATATGGAGAAGCAACAGTTCCTAAAATTACTGTTACTTTACGCAAATCTTACGGCGGCGCACATATAGTTATGAGTTGCAAGCAGTTGCGTGGCGACATCAACTATGCATGGCCTAGTGCAGAAATTGCAGTAATGGGTGCAGATGGTGCAGTTGAAGTATTATATAGCAAGGAGATTGCTGCAGAAACTGATCCTGAGAAAAAAGCTGCAGTTGTAGAGGAAAAGAAACAGGAGTACAATAAATTGTTTGCGAATCCTTATGAAGCTGCCAGATATGGTTATATAGATGATGTTATTGAACCACGTAATACTCGTTTCCGTATTATTCGTGCTTTGCAGAATACTGCTACCAAGAAGCTTCAGAATCCTCCTAAAAAACATGACAATCTACCATTGTAAGAGCAAGAATATGAAGAAATTTTCAACATACTTTGCTCTATCGCTAATTTTGCTTATAGCTTCATCATGCTCCAAGAAATTTGACAGCCCTCGATTAGTAATTAACGAGGTGCTGGTTATCAATGAGGAGAACTTTGTAGATAGTTACGGCCAAAGAAGCGGCTGGATAGAGATATTCAACAATACTGCTAAAACGCAGGATATTGGTGGTTTATTCCTTACAAATGACAAGTCGAATCCAAAAAAATACCCAATTCCAAAAGGCGATATCCTTACTCAGATTCCGCCTCGTCAACATGTATTATTTTGGGCAAACAATAAACCTTACCAAGGCACCTTTCATGTTAGTTTTGAGTTTGACCCAAATAAGGAAAACTATATTGCTTTATTTGATGAGAGTGGAACTAAGATTATAGATGAGGTAACCATACCTGCAGGTCAACTTGCTAACGTATCGTGGGGATATGATGTGGATGGGGTTAAACTAAACAGAACGGATGGCACTCATTTGTTAAAGCGTTTAGATAAAGTTACACCTAGTACTAATAATTTCACTCTCGACAAAAATGAAAAGGTAGAGAGATTTAGAGAAAATGATAAATTTGGAGCAACTATGACAATAACATCAATGCTAGTAATGTTTTCTGCTCTTATTCTTCTTTATATTGTATTTAAAATTGTAGGTAAAACTTCTGTTAGAATAGCAAATAGAAAAAACAAGAATTCAGAAGAAGTTATTACTAAAGGTACAAAATCAATTTCACAGGAGATTTCGGGAGAAGTACTTTCTGCAATTTTCATGGCACTACATGAAGAACAGAATAATGTTCACGATATAGA
>CAYZHS010000211.1:0-974 GCA_964478295.1 uncultured Proteiniphilum sp.
CGGCGGAACGCAGGGCCAAGGCCGAGAAGCGATGACTTCCCGGCGCCTGTGCCGCCGGAGGTCCACCGCTGCCCGTATTGCCGGACGCCGGCCTTCATCGGCCGGCTGGGGCCGGGCACGATCATCGAGGTGCAGTGCCGGCGCAAGCAGTGCCGGGGCAACTATGTGCCGTTCAGGCTGATCGCGATGTAGAGCAATCGATATTTCAGCAACCCTGAGTTGCGGGTAACCACAACACAAGGCGCGGTGGCCGCGCCGGAGGGTGCTGAAATGGAACAGAAGGTAAGCTACGGCGAGATCGCTCCGCGGGTGGGAGTGATGGCCGTGCTGCGGCTGCTGGAGAACGCGCTGCCGCGCATGGTGATGCAACGGTTCGGGCAGGTGACGACCCTGCCGAAGAAACGCGGGGACACCGTCAAATGGCGGCGCTACGAGCGCTTCGCCGCGGCGATGGCGCCGCTGGCCGAGGGCGTTCCCCCGACGGCCCAGCCGCTGAGGTGCCGGGACTACACGGCGACGCTGCAGCAGTTCGGCGCGGTGGTCAAGCTGACGGACAAGGCCGTCGACCTGCACGAGGACAATCCGCTGGACGTCGCGGTGCGGGAGTGCTCCAACCAGTTCGCGGAGACCGAGGAGCGCCTCACGATCGAGATGTGCAAGGCCTCGGCCAACCGCTACTACGCCGGTGGCGTGCTCGGGCGCACGGCGGTCGTCGCGCGCGTGACGCGCGGCGACCTGCGGCGCGTCGAGCGCGGCTTCGCACGCGCCAACGTGGCCAAGATCAACCGCATGATCGCCCCCAGCCCGGACGCTAACACGTTCGGCGTCGAGGAGACCTACTTCGCGATCGGGCACACGGACCTGGCGGCCGACTTCCGCTCCTGCACGGGGTTCATCCCCTACAGCGAGTACGGCGAGCCCAACCGCAAGGTCGAGGGCGAGGTGGGCGCGGTGGAGAGCTTCCGCATCATCAC
>CAYZHS010000211.1:1019-3461 GCA_964478295.1 uncultured Proteiniphilum sp.
GGGCTCCGCCCGCGGGCGCGGCGCCGGCGGACGTCTACCCGATCCTCTGCCTGGGCAAGGATGCCTACGGCGTGGTGCGGTTGCAGGGGGTCAAGAGCGCGCACATCTCGGTTCTGCAACCGAACGTGCCGCGCTACGGCGACGAGCTCGGCCAGAACGGCAGCGTCGGCTGGAAGTTCTGGTGGGCCGGGGCGATCCTCTTCGAGGATGCGCTGGCGGTCCTGGAGGTTGCCTGCACGGCCAACCCGACCTAAACGCCGGACGGCGCCCGGTCCGGGTGGGCCGGGCGCACGCGGCATAGGCAGTAATCGCACACGAGGAAGAAACGATGGAACAGATCAGAGGCATTTACATGGGGCTCGGGACGGGCGCCATGAAGATCGGGCTGGGCTTCGTGCCCAGCGAGGTGCGCATCCTGCGCCTGGGGGCGGCCGTCGCGACCGCCTTCGAGACGCGATGGGACGCGAACATGCTGCGGGCCGCGCTGGCGCGCAACGGCGGGCTGGTGCGGAGCAACGCGACCACGTTTGTCGGCCTGGCCGACACGGCCGGCATCAAGCCCTACCTGGGCGGAGACACCGTGACGGCGGCCACGCTGGGCAACCAGATCGAGCGCAACGCCGTGGCGGCCTACCGGGGCAACCTGCGCGGCGCGATCACGAAGTGGACGCTCGGGAGCGCGGCCAACCGGACCGGCAGCTTCGACGCCGGGCTGGACACCACGCCCTGCGGCGTCGGGAGCACGGTCGTGATCCAGGCGGCCAGCAACGGCAAGACCTACGAGGCGCACATCGCGGCCTTGACCAACGACGGCGACGCGGCCAACGAGGTGACCCTCGACCAGGCGGTGCCGTCGGGCACGGTCATCCACGTGGGCTGCGCGTGGGACTGGGTGGCGGCGCCGGTGGGGACCGTCATGCCGGCGGGCATCGAGATCACGGACGTGACCTATGCCAACCTGGCCAGCACGGCGTTCTCGCTGGTGGCGGACCGGTAGGGATGCGGCGCGCCGGGGTGCGGCGCGCGGCTGGATGCGAGTCGCCGGCGAGCGGCCTGTCTTCACACACGGAAAGGATCAGGCGCACATGAGCGACGAACAAACGAAGGTGCAGCGCAACGGCAAACCCTGGGCCAGCGAGGACGCGGCCCGCAAGGCGCTGGCGGAACTGGAGCTGGACCCCAAGGTCTGGGGCGTGGTGCAGCGCGACGGCGGCTGGCTGATCGAGCAGCATGCGCTGACGCTGCAGCGGCAGGCCCAGGCCAAGGCCGAGGGCTCGAAAGCGGCGGTGGCGGCGGAGGCGCAGGCCGAAAAGTATTTCTGGGTGATCTTCTCGGCGCGCAACGATGCGCGCGACGCCGAGAACATCGAGCTGCGGCACAACGGCGACGGCATCACCATCCGGCGCGAGACGCAGGTTCCCCTCCCCCAGCGCTACCTCAACGCGGCGGACGGCGCCGTGCAGCGCGTGTTCGCGCCGGTGCGCCGGTCGAGCATCTCGTACCGCGAGGCGGGGGTGATCAGGCGGCGTCCCTACCAGATCGTGAGGGAGGCGACGCGCGCGGAGTTCCTCAAGTATCTCGAGGACGGGAACAACATCACCAAGGCGGCGATCCTGGCGAGTGCCGGGCGGGCCGCGGACGACGCGGAAGCGTAGGCGAGTCCGGGCGCGGTCCCGGACGGGAAGGCATGCATGACGGTTGCGGACGTGATTGCCAAGGCCAAGTGGTTCGCGCGGGAGCACGCGGCGGAGCTCGATCCGTTTTCGGCCGCGGACTGGCTGGCGTGCGTCGTGGCGGCGCGCGCGCGGCTGTGGGCGCTGCATCCGCAGGCGTTCCATGCCGGCGCGGTCCGCGTGCCCAGCCTGCCGGCGGCGCCGACCTCCACGGACGACACGGTCTCGCTGGCCGATGGCTGGGATACCATCCTGGCGGCGGCGGCGGCGGCGCACGCGGTGCGGGTGCTGCGCCCGGCCGACGAGGCGGCGGCGGCCGAGCAGGGCGCCACGCTCGAACAGCTTGAGGCGGCCGTGACGGCCGGAGTGGGGGCGCTATGAGCGTCGCGGCGATCGCGCACGTCTCGGACCTGCTGCCGGAGCTGGCCAGCGACCTGGCGGGATGCTCCGGGGCCGACAAGCTCGCCGAGCTGGAGCGGGCGGCGCGGGAGTTCTGCGACCGTTCGCGCGTCTGGCGCACGCGGATCGAGATCGAGGCCGAGGCGGATGCAAGCGCCGTCGCGCTGGACGCGGCTATCTATGGCGCGCGGGTCGTGGACCTGGGCAACGTCCTGATCGACGGCGTGCAGGCGTGTCCCTGGGTGGTGGCCAGCGCGCCGCGGCTGGCGCTGGACGCTACGGGCGCGCAGTACCTGGCGTTCGACTCGGCGCCGGTGGCCGGCGCGGCCTACGTCGCGACGCTGGACCTGACGCTCAAGCCGGGGCCGCT
>CAYZHS010000212.1:0-3452 GCA_964478295.1 uncultured Proteiniphilum sp.
TGCATGCTTACAAACCTCTTCTACCCGCTGTCAAAACCAGTCAACCCCATTATTTTAAAGAACTATTGCAATGTGGCACAACTGCTCATTGCAACTACTAAGATGCAAAACTATGCAAAAGGTTTAATTCGGCAAAATAATTATAGATATAATTAACATCAATTTAAATTAGTAATGCCATTAACATCTTATTAATTGCTTTATTGAGATGGTAAGGTTATATTTTTTTGATTACTTTTGTGCTATAATGAAAGAATCGATGTTAGAGAACAAGAGTCAGATGTTGCATTACTCAATTTATGGGGCTATTTTACTTGGCGCTTTTTGGGTATTTAAATACTTACTAGGTATATTATCGAATGATTTTGCCGTGCTAAATTTTATAAACAGCTTTCTGAGTATTGGAACGCCTATAATTCTGTTTATTTATCTTTTAAGATACAACAGTAGATATGTAGATAATAAAATGAGTTTAGGACACGGTATTCAGTTCTCGATACTGATGTTTTTCTTTGCTTCAATTTTAGAGGCTGTGATTGTTTTTATTCATGTAAATTGGATTGATCAAGCTTTTATATCTAACTTATACAGTAGTTTAGTAGATATTGCCCGCTCACTTAATTTAAGCGAAACAATTACGGCTCAACTTGCAGAACAACCATTGCCTACTTCATTTTCATATGTAGTGAGTAATGTGATAATGGCTGATGTTTTTATTGGACTTATACTTTCGTTGCTTATTGTTCCAATTGTAAGACGTCTCAAACCAAACAACATAGCATAATTTTATTTATTAAATAATGGATATATCTGTTGTAATACCATTGTATAATGAGGAAGAGTCTCTAAAGGAGCTGCATGACAGAATAAGAAATGTTATGCAAGAAAATGGCTATTCTTATGAGATAATCTTTGTAGACGATGGAAGTACCGACAAGTCGTGGCAAGTGATTAGTAATCTTAGTGATGAGTCGGAGTTTGTGAAAGCTATAAAATTCAGACGTAATTACGGCAAATCTCCTGCCTTGCATTGTGCATTTGAGAAAGCAAAGGGCGATGTAATTATTACAATGGATGCAGATTTGCAGGATAGTCCTGAAGAGATTCCTGAGCTGTATAGCATGATTGTGAAGGATGGATACGACCTGGTATCGGGATGGAAGAAGAAGCGGTATGATAATAAGTTTACTAAAAACATTCCTTCAAAGCTGTTTAATGCCACTGCAAGGAAGGTATCGGGTATAAAATTACACGATTTTAATTGTGGACTGAAGTCATATTCTAACGCTCTGGCAAAAAGTATAGAGGTTTATAATGATATGCACAGATATATTCCGGTATTGGCAAAATATGCCGGATTTAATAAGATTGGAGAAAAGGTGGTGCAGCATCAGGCTCGTAAGCATGGGAAAAGCAAATTCGGATCGAGCAGGTTTTTTAATGGTTATCTCGACTTGATAACTCTATGGTTTTTGAATAAATTTGGTAAAAAGCCAATGCATTTCTTTGGGGTTTGGGGTAGTATAATGTTCATTATCGGATTTATTGCTACAATATTGGTTGGTGCAAAAAAGCTGTACGACTTGCATCATGGCAACCCATATCAGCTGGTAACTGATTCGCCCTATTTCTATATTTCTCTTACAATGATGATTCTTGGTACTCTTCTTTTCCTTGCTGGGTTTTTAGGTGAACTGATTTCGAGGAATTCTCCTGAGAGAAATTTATACAGAATTGAGCAGGAAATTGATTAGCGATTAACAGTAAAAAATATGAGGTTATTAAACAACGCGAACTTTTCTAAGAAGATTAGCAACTTGGTTTTTTTGCTAATATCTTTTTCTATACTTTTTTCATGCAACTCTGATAGTAAGAAAAAAGAGTACGACACATATTTTCAAGAGAGTGGTGAGATATTTACTACATCATATCATATAAAATATGCCTATAGCAGATCGCTAAAGAGCGAGATTACTGATGAGCTTAACAGGTTCGACCATTCGCTTAATCCCTTTAAAGAGAACTCAATTATATCGAAGGTGAATAATAATGAGCCGGTTGAGCTGGACTCATTTTTTATTAATGTATTTAACAAATCGATTGAGATATCGAATAAAAGTGATGGTTATTTTGATATTACCATTTCGCCATTGATTAATGCTTGGGGGTTTGGATATAAGAATATGGATAGTGTAACGCCTGAATTGATTGATAGTTTGAGGCAATTTGTTGGTTACGATAAGATATCGATTAACAGCAATAATGAGGTTGTTAAAACAGATTCGCGTGTTCATATAAATACTTCTGCCATTGCTAAAGGTTATTCTTGTGATGTTGTTGCAGATCTTCTGGAGAGTTTTGGTGTGGAAGATTATATGATTGAAATTGGTGGCGAAATTAGTGCCAAAGGTGTAAATGAAAAGGGTGTCTGCTGGCGAATTGGAGTGGATAAACCTTATGATGATGCACTTTTAATTCAGCACGACTTACAAACTATACTTTCGCTTTGCAATAAATCGATGGCTACATCGGGTAATTATAGGAATTACTATATAAGAGATGGTAAAAAATATGCTCATACAATTGATCCAAAAACTGGTTATCCTTCAGAAACAGATTTATTAGGTGCAACTGTTATTGCGGACGATTGTATGACTGCAGATGCTTATGCAACGGCTTTTGTTGCAATGGGAATAGAGAAGTCTATAGAAACCGCTAAGGGATTAGAGGGGGTGGACTATTACTTTATTTTCGCTAATGATGATGGTTCTTTTAATACTGTCTATTCGGATGGTTTTGAGGAGTTTTTTGCCGATAACTAAAGTAAAACTTCAATCGATGTGCGTATGAACTACAAGAATATTGTTCTTATGTCTCCCGAACAGGAAAAGGAGACGATTATTTATTTCAATATTTATGATACAGTTTATGGCAGAACATTGATTGCTGCAAGTGATATCGGTCTCTGTTTTGTTGCTCTTGGAGACGAATTGTTTATGGTTGACGAGCTTAAGCTTGAATATCCGAAAGCTAAATTTGAAATAGAGAATAAAAGTATACACAATAAAGCTATCTCACTGATAGAGGACCCATCGGCCGCGACTGATATTCTATTTCATATTAAAGGAACTGAATTTCAGCTGAAAGTGTGGAATGAGTTGCTTAATATTCCAACTGGCAGCAGTTGCAGCTATAAAAGTATTGCCAATAAGATAGGTTGCCCTAAAGCTGTAAGAGCAGTGGGAAGTGCTGTTGGAAAAAACCCGATTTCGTGTCTGATTCCTTGTCACAGGGTGATACGATCTGATAATTCTTTAGGTGGTTATCATTGGGGACTTGATATCAAGAAAAAAATACTTGACAGAGAGTCTTCGAATTACAAATTATGATTTGTTTATTGAATTATCGTATTTGAAAATAACAAAAAACTATATGAAAAGGAACTATTTACT
>CAYZHS010000213.1:0-226 GCA_964478295.1 uncultured Proteiniphilum sp.
ATGGAAGATTTTCAACAACTGATCGTACAACATCACTTTATGTCAAGTTCAAGAAACCTGTGCAAACAAAGAGTATAAGGCTAGAAAAGTTTAATACTGTAACAGGAGGATCACAGCCCGACGTTACTGAAATTTACTTAATTAAGTAATACATCAGTAACAGTAACAGTATCGTGAGTGACACTAAATAAAAAACATTTTGCAGTAGACGAATTCTATATTGAAT
>CAYZHS010000213.1:236-2673 GCA_964478295.1 uncultured Proteiniphilum sp.
CGCAGTTTTTTATTTTTAAATATAAATGTTTATGCTCAACTGTTCTTTTATGAACCAATAGTAAAAGATGTGATTAAACAGAATGATAAATAGAATACATGTCTCAGAATATCGACTTGTAAAACTGCAATTCGTTCCTAAGCCGGTCAACTTCCAATTGCAGCAACTTAACCTTCTTCAGCATATGTCTTAAAGCATCAATACCCTCAACATTAATATCCATTTCGTAATACCATCTGATAAATTGCTCAAGATCCGAAAGTTCGTCAAACTCTATAAACCTCTCTTCTTCAGCGCTAACTACATTAATTAGGCCTACTTCGTGAAGCGACTCAATAAACGACTCTTCCACATCGTAGATTCTTAAACACTCGCTATATAATAGTCTTTTTTCTTTCATCGCTTTCTAATATTAGATAACTGAGTGAACAACTCCTTTTCTCTTTCCGAAAGATTCTCGGGCAACTCCACTTTAAGTGTAACATATAAATCGCCAAAACTGCCCTCTTTTTTATAAACCGGAAAACCTTTACCTTTCAGCCTAAGCTTTGTGCCAGGTTGAGTACCCTGTTTAATACTCATTTTCACCTGACCATCAAGAGTATTTATCATAACATCGCCGCCCAATACTGCCGTATAAAGATCAACAGGAACCTCGGTATAAAGATCATCACCCAAACGTTTAAAAACCTTATCCTCCTCAATAATAAAAGTAATGTAGAGGTCGCCACCCGGTCCATCACCCATACCCGGCTCACCATATCCGGCAAGTTTAATTTTCTGACCATTAGCTACACCCGCAGGAATAGTAATACGAACATTCTTGCCATTGATAGTTAAAGTTTGCTGATGAGTATGCAAAGCTTGCCTAAGAGTTAAATGCAACTCAGCCCTGTAATCCGAACCCTTAAATCTTTGCCTGCTGCCAGATTTAGTAGACCTGTGACTAAAACCCCCACCAAACATAGAGTGAAAAAAATCGGAGAAGTCGGCATCAGAAAAATCCCCTTCCGTATAGAAAGTTCTTCCACCCGAGCCACCCCATTGTTGTTGTCCCCACTGTTGTTGGTTATTCCACTGCTGCTGAGCCTTCTCATACTCCTCGCCCTGTTTCCAGTTCTCACCATACTTATCATACTTGGCTCGCTTATCCGGATCGCTCAATACCTCATTAGCCTCATTCAACTCCTGAAACTTTCTGTGAGCCTCCTTATCATTAGGGTTAAGGTCGGGATGCAACTTCCTGGCCAACTTCCTGTAGGCCTTCTTTATATCCTCAGCCGATGCATTTTTATCAACCCCCAGAATCTTATAATAATCTATATAAGCCATATAATTAAGTATAAAACAGAACTATTTAAAAGTAGTCTTCGACGAATACCTCACCATTTTAAAAATACCATTAAGCTCTTTATCAGTCAAATGGCGCCATTTACCCAGCGGAACATCCAAATCGATATTCATAATACGATAACGCTCAAGCTCAACAACCTCATTGCCAAGATATTCGCACATTCGTCTAATCTGCCTGTTAAGTCCCTGAGTAAGAATAATCTTAAACGTATAACGATCAATCTTCTCAACGTGACACTTCTTTGTTACAGTACCAAGAATAGGAACCCCGCTACTCATCTTCTGAATAAAAACATTTGTTATCGGATGTTTCACCCTCACAAGATACTCCTTCTCGTGGTTGTTGCCAGCCCTCAAAATCTTATTCACAATATCCCCATCACTAGTAAGCAAAATCAATCCCTGACTATCCTTATCCAGTCGCCCAATAGGAAAAATCCGATCAGGATATTTAATAAAATCAATTATATTATTTTTTTCTCTTTCAGTATCAGTAGTACATACAATGCCACGAGGTTTATTCAGCATCAGATAAACATGCTTCTTTTTCTTACCCTCCACATCACCCTTAGCAGTAATCAGTTTGCCGTTAAGTCGCACCTCATCGTTATACGAAACCTTGCTGCCCATCTCTGCCACAACACCATTAATTGTTACACGTCGCTGCTCAATAAACCTATCAGCTTCTCTTCGCGAACAATAACCCACTTCACTGAAATATTTATTTATACGAACCAGATTCTTATTTTCCATAAATTATTAAAATGCACCATTAAATACTTATACAAAAGTACCTCATAAAAACAGAAAACTAAAATCTAAATATCCGATTTTAAAATACTATAAATCTCCAAATCAACAAACACATTACCAGTAAGCAACTCACCATCCCTCTCAATACCCTCAAACTTAAAACCCAGTCGCTTAGGCACATTACTGCTTGGATTATTGCCAACAGCACATTTAATCTGCACTCTGTTTATACCCATCACTTTAAAAGCAAAATCACAAAGCATCTCAACCGACTTTGTCATTATACCCTTCTTTTGAAATGGTTCAGACAGCCAATAACCAATTTCAGTTT
>CAYZHS010000213.1:2683-3415 GCA_964478295.1 uncultured Proteiniphilum sp.
CTATCAGTATCTTTAAACCCAATCAGACCGGCAAACCCTCCATTATATCTTATTGTAAACACATACTCAAACCCATCAGCAGGCGCATTTACCACAGAACCCACATACTCTTCTGTATCTGCAATACTATTAGAATACTCCACAAAAGGCAGCCATTTACCCAAATACTCCCTTTGAGAATCTATAGTTTCGAATATGTCGATAGCGTCGGAAAGCTCTAACTGTTTTAGTATAATATTATCATCAATTTTCAGTATCATGATATTGCAAAATCAGGGTTTCAACTTCCAAATCTTATCAGAATAGGGCAAGTATAAAGGCAAAGCAGCCGAACCATACCACCCAGCAAGCCCACTGTCGTAATTAGCATTAGCAACGGTAGAGTCGTTTTGCATTATGCTATCAGCCCTACCATAAACCATACTTGCAATCAAAAGTGAAATAAGTAAAAATGTATATTTCATAATCAATTAATTTTTAATGCAATATTACTTATTTTATTGATTGAAGATACACACTCTCCGAATTCATTTGCAAGGTATAAGAAGAAAAATAGACCCAAAAATGAGTATCGCCAGGCTCCCAGCCGATGGGTAAGTCAATCAAAACGTTTCCCACAGACCGTTTTGCAACATCCGAAATATGATTTACAGAATTATATTTAACATTAAAAACAACAATATTTATCTGATCATTATCGTTACCCGGAGTCTGCGAATTCGAAATCTGTTT
>CAYZHS010000214.1:0-3382 GCA_964478295.1 uncultured Proteiniphilum sp.
ACTCGACACTAGAGAGGTAATCATAGTGATGCCTGCGGAAGGTCCATCTTTAGGTATGGCACCTTCGGGAACGTGAATGTGAGCGTTGTAATGCTCAAAAATATCGGGGTTAATATTGAGTTCGTCGGCATGAGCCTGTATATACTCCATTGCAAGCATGGCCGACTCTTTCATAACATCGCCAAGATTTCCGGTGAGAGTTAGCTTTGAGTTTTTGCCGCGACTGAGTGAGCTTTCTACAAATAGTATTTCACCTCCAACGGCAGTCCATGCTAAGCCGGTTACAACACCTGCATATTCATTGCCCTGATATTGGTCTCTTGTATACTCTTCGCTACCCAGGAATTCGTGAAGATCTTTTATTTTGAGCGACTTTGGATATGTCTCTTCAGATGCAATCTTGCGCGCTACGCGACGCATTATCTTAGCAATCTTTTTGTTTAATTCTCTCACGCCCGACTCTCGAGTATAGCTCTCAATTATCTTTTGTAGTGTGGCTTTTGGTATAGAGAACGATTTTTTGTCGATACCATGATTCTCAAGTTCCTTTGGAACAAGGTGACGATGGGCTATTTCAATTTTTTCTTCGGTTATGTAACCTCCCACGTTTATTAACTCCATACGATCGAGCAGGGGGCGTGGAATAGACTGCAGATTATTTGCAGTTGCAATAAACAGCACCTTCGACAGGTCGTAGTCTATAGAAAGATAATTGTCGTGAAAAGTGGTGTTTTGTTCAGGATCCAATACTTCCAATAAAGCAGATGATGGGTCGCCTCTGAAGTCGGATCCTATCTTATCTATTTCATCAAGCACAAATACTGGATTTGAAGAGCCTGCCTTTTGTATGTTTTGAATTATTCTGCCTGGAATAGCACCTATGTATGTGCGACGGTGGCCACGTATTTCGGATTCGTCGTGCAGTCCGCCAAGAGATACGCGAACGTACTTGCGGTTTAATGCTTCGGCAATTGATTTACCTAGTGAGGTTTTGCCAACTCCTGGAGGGCCGTAAAGACAGATTATGGGCGATTTCAGATCTCCTTTTAACTTTAATACCGCAAGGTGTTCTATAATGCGATCTTTTACTTTCTCCATGCCGAAGTGGTCTCTGTCGAGCACCTTCTGTGCATTTTTAAGATTGAAGTTGTCTTTTGTGTATTCGTTCCAGGGGAGTTCAATAATGGTCTGCAGATATCCGAATTGAACAGAAAAATCGGGTGCATGTGGATTGAGTCTCTCAAGTTTCTGCACCTCCTTTTCAAAAGTTTCTGCCACTTCGGCACTCCATTTCTTTGATTTTGCCTTTTTTCTGAACTCATCAATCTCTATCTGTTGTGAGTTGCCGCCTAGCTCTTCCTGTATTGTTTTGATTTGTTGTTGCAGGAAATACTCTTTTTGCTGTTGACTAAGGTCCTCACGTGTCTTCATCTGGATGTTCATCTTCATCTCGATGATTTGAGATTCGCGACTGAGTTTGTTTAATAGTCGGTAGGCCAGCTCTTTCTCATCGTCCATCTCAAGAAGTTCTTGCTTCTCTTTGCTGTCAATTGGCAGATTGGTGCCACTATAGCTCACCAGCATATTGGTAAACGACTCCTGACTGATAGTTTGCAAAAGTTCCTTTGGTGGATCGCCAATTATTTGAAGCATATGTATAAGTGTCTCTCGAATTGATTCGAGTATGGCGGTATACTCTTTATCGTCAGAAGCTGGCTTTATTGATTCTCTGATTTTATATGTGGCGAGCATGTATGGTTCGGTCTTGGTCATTTCAATCCAATTGAACCTTTTTTTTGCCTGAACAATTATGCTGAAGTTGTTTTCAGTGAGTTCTATAACCCGCAACACCTCAGCAATTACACCCAGTTGATATAGGTCTTCAGGTTGAGGGTCTTCAACAGTTACGTCTTTTTGACACACAAGTCCAATATATCCTCTTCCTTTTTTGAGAGCCTTTATCAAATCGAGTGATTTTTTTCTGCCAACTGAAATTGGTAATGTACTTCCAGGAAATACTGTTGTATTCCTTAAAGGAAGTATTGGTATAAATTCTTTCAGTTCCGACTCGTCGATTTCGGTATCTCCGTCTAAGAAGTCTCCCGTTATGAACGATATATTTCCTTCTGAGTCTTTATTGCTAAATTTTATCTTGAATGGATTCATACTTATCTTTTACTAGATGTAAAACGAAATATTAACTACATTTGTTTATTCTGAGTGTATTCTTTATTGCACAAATTCCGTGCCAAATAACAAGTTTAGAGACAAAATGACAAATAGAGGGCGATTTATTCTTTTATATGATGGTGACTGCCGCTTTTGTAACAGATGGGTGCAATGGGTTGTGGATAGGGATGTGGATAGTCTGTTTAGGTTCGCGGCTCTTGAGAGTTTTTTTTCT
Organism: uncultured Proteiniphilum sp.; assembly: GCA_964478295.1. Taxonomy (GTDB): domain Bacteria; phylum Bacteroidota; class Bacteroidia; order Bacteroidales; family Dysgonomonadaceae; genus Proteiniphilum. The sequence goes on from CAYZHS010000214.1 coordinate 2,405, forward strand.
GAGGGGTTGCACAACTACTTAAATATTGAGAGAAGGGTAAATTCAATAGCAATTATTGAAATTGATGATTTACTTTTGATTAATAAGGATACACAGTTTAAATATAAATCTGAAGCAGTTGAGTGTCTGTTTGTTAATTTAAGTCCTAATGCGCTGCTGTATAAGCTGATGAGGGTGGTGCCTGGTTTTATTGCTGATTTTGCGTATAACTGTGTAGCTGCAATTAGAAAGATTTTGCCGGTGACTAATTGTCGCCTCTATACAAGTGAGGAGAGGAAATTGTTTTTAAATGATAGAGATTTTATTGATTTCATTTCATTGTCAATATAAAAAAATGTATTTTTGCCGTTTAAAAAATCGGAAAGAAAATTGAAAAAGGTGATCACCATTAAAGACAAACAGTTTGAACTCTTTATTGAGCAAGAGGTTATTGAACTGGAAATTAAACGAGTTGCCCAGCAGATTAACGCCGACTTAAAGGATAAAGATCCGATATTTCTTGCGGTTCTCAATGGGTCATTTATGTTTGCAGGAGAGCTAATGAAGGAGGTTACTATCCCAAGTGAAATAACATTTGTGCGATTGGCTTCTTATAAGGGTACAACCTCTACAGAGAATGTGCAGGAGGTGCTGGGCTTGAACGAAAACATTGAAGGACGTGTTGTTGTAATTGTAGAAGATATTGTTGATAGTGGTAATACCATGACTTCTCTTTTGAAACAGTTGGAAAGTATGAAGCCTGCTGAAGTGAAAGTTGCCACCTTGTTGTTTAAACCAGCAGCACTTGTAAAGAAATTAGATCTTGATTATGTTGCACTTGAGATACCTAACGACTTTATAGTAGGTTATGGCTTGGACTATGATGGGTATGGTAGAAATTTGAAAGATATATACAAGGTAAGGCAATAAATCGAAGCCAGGTTAAACTATTTAGATAAAATTCCATCAAAATAGTGGGCTTTATTAAAAAAATAGCTA
>CAYZHS010000215.1:0-3360 GCA_964478295.1 uncultured Proteiniphilum sp.
TTTTTCATATGATTTGAGTATCTTTGTGAATATAATACAATTTATACAAATATCATGAATAAAATTTGCAATTTATTTTTCCTGTTTCTTACTTTAAGTTTCACTAATTGCTCAAATGAAGACACAGAAAACATCAATATTCAAGATTATGAAACAACTAGTATAAAAAATGATAGCCCAATTTCTAAAGATTCCTTAATGTCCCAAGTGAAAAAATCAATTTTAAATTATGAGGGAACTGGGGTGAATTTTTATATAGAAACTGACAAATCCTTCTTAACTCGCTCTACATTAAATGGTTTATCAGAGACTCAGCTAATTTTGAAAACGGAGTTAACTAATAATGAAATTATAGAAACTAAGTTATTATACAAATTTGAAGATAATGGAAATATTGTAATAACACATTTTGCAGAAGACATTGTATTTGCAACACTTTATCTTAACAGTAAAGGTCAAATATTTGAAATCGATTTATCGGATGTAGGACAAAATACAAGAAGCATTAAAACATGGTATAACTGTGTAAATACTGAATACCAAAAAATTAAACAAAAAAATCGAGGATGATATACTAAATGACATTGCGTGTACATTATTTTCAGTTCCATGTGCTATTATGAATGCTGCATCAGCAATCAACAAATGTTAAACATTATTTATAAAACAAATGAACAGTATTGGATTCTCTCTTATAGGTTTTTTAATTCTTATGGTCATATTCTATATTTGGGGTATGATCTCAATTTACAAAAATTATAAAAAATATTATCGTATCTGGTTGTTTATCGCTCCTTTACTGATTATTGCACCTATGCTTCTTTTTGTAATATCACCTTTCTGTACAAAAATCAACAATACAAAGATTCGATTCGACGCTATAATATTTCTTATATATTATATTATTAGTCAGTCTACATTCATATTGTTTTTTAAATTTGGTATGCAGACTCCATTTTATTTAGAATTGTCTTTATTTTCCTCAGGGTTTTCTTCCTTACTCTATTTGATATGCATTGAATTAGCTATGCAACATGAAAAGGTGTTGCCATAGAAGAAAAAAATAATCATGTTCTAACTGCTTACTGTATTGGTTTAGCCTCGAAACCTGTGCGTTTTATTGTTTTCACAATATCTTCTGCTGTAAGTTCATTATTATCAACAGTAAGTATCTTATCTTCACTTTCAGTGTCTACGCTCCAAGTATCTTTACCTGCTTTTTTATCAAGAAAAGGAGTTACTTTTGCAACACAGTTTGAGCAATTTATATTTGTTTTGAATTTCATTGTTCCCATTTGCTGTTTTAATTTTTTATAGTGATTTAAACATATACAAAAATCTTACTATATAAATAGAAAGCATCTAATAGATATCTAATTGAGACAAATATAATTATTTTTTTGTTCTACAGGCTTCATTTCATCCATAATAGATATATAAATGTTGTATAGAACAAATATTTTGAGTTGACTGTTAAATGATAAATATATAAAACATGAAGCAAACAAAACGAAGGGCTTCCAAGAGATTTGAGAAGAAAAGAAACTTTTTATCTCTTTTTATTTTTAGTGCAGTTGTATTGACATTAGTTGTTCTTTTCAGTCGAAATGCTCCATTATCGGAGTGGTATATGAATAATATTTATCCTGCTATTGCCACAATACTCTCTTCGGCATCTCATCTTTTTCCCTTTTCGATATATGACATTTTTATAGTAGTTGCTATACTATACCTGTTGCAACTGACGGTTTTTGTTGTAATAAAGCGCACCTCCTTTAAAGATTTTACATACTCCCTCATTCGCTTCGCAACAGTACTTGTTGCATGGTTCTATCTTGGTTGGGGTATCTCATATTTCAGGAAAGATTTTTATAGTCGCACCAATATTCAAGAAACTTCTTTAAATGTAGATAACCTAAGGGATTTTACTTCACGCTTCATTGCCGACGCCAATAACTCTTACGTTGAGTTTGAAGTGATTGAAAAAGAGAGTATAAGAAAAGAGATTGAAAAAACATATAACAGCATCTCTGATCAATTAGCAGTAAATTATCCAAATGGTAAAAGAAAAGTGAAGAAGATGATATTTGAATCTCTGTTTACTAAGATGGGTATTTCGGGATATTATGGTCCTTTTTTTAATGAGATCCACGTCAATGATTACAGTCTTGACTTCACATACCCTTTTACCCTTGCTCATGAGATGGCTCATCAGTTTGGAATTGCAAAGGAGTCTGAAGCAAACCTTTATGCTTTTATAGTTTGCACTAACAGCGAAGATAAAAGAATAAGATATAGTGCTTATGCTTCAACAATTGGTTATCTTTTAAATGATGTCAGAATATTTATGCCTGATGAATATGAGGATATACTCTATTCGGTTAAGCCAGAAATAATTGAGGACTTGCAGCGCAATCGCGAGCATTGGCTTTCTGCAAGAAATAATACTCTGTCGGATGCTCAGGACAGAGCTTACGACGCTTACCTAAAAAGCAACAGGATTAGTTCGGGACGAGAAAACTATTCGGAGGTAGTTGGACTATTAATCTCTAGTTATGATTCTTTTACTACTATAAAGTGATTTGATTTGTTATATATATAGTCAACCACATAAACTGTAGTTTATTATGAAAAATATTCTAGCGTTAATTGTAGTCATATTATTAATCTGGGGTTGCTCAGGACCAAAGGGTGTTGTATCACTTGAACCTAATAATGGTGATGTTGCAACAGTAGACTCCGTTGAATATGAATTGATTGTTATGGATACTGGATTCGAAACCTGGTACTTGCTGCAGGATTCACCAGCCCGTTATCGCTCACAGCAATATTACGAGGGGTGGAACAGGCAATATGTATCGGCGTGGAATGCATATGCAAGTCAACCAAGCAGAAGATCTTTTTTTCAGAGCATAATTGGATATGAGCCAAATGTGGATTATGGCTTTGAGCTAAATCACAAACTGTTTTATTATTTTCAGTATGTTGAGCAGGTTCTGAAAATTCCTATCTTGAATAACAGACCAACTGGTGTTATTTTTTAATTATAACCTTTTAGTCTTTAGTCGCAAACTGTTTGTAACAACACTTACAGAACTAAGGGCCATTGCGGCACCGGCTATCATTGGATTAAGCATAAATCCTGTAAAAGGATATAGAAGCCCCGCTGCAATAGGTATTCCAATAACATTGTATATAAATGCCCAGAAAAGGTTTTGACGAATTGTTCTTACAGTTGCCTTTGATAAATGTATTGCCTTAGGTATCTTATTTAAATCGGATGAAATAATTGTCATCTTTGCCACATCCATAGCAATATCACTACCAGCTCCCATAGCTATACTAACATCAGCCTGTGCG
>CAYZHS010000216.1:0-2244 GCA_964478295.1 uncultured Proteiniphilum sp.
CATCAATATCGGTTACTACACCCTTGCTTGTACCTTCAACAAATACATTAGCTCCGGGCAGAGACTGACCATCCTGATCAATTACTTTACCTCTGATTAACTGGTTATCCTGTAAAGCTTCATTTACTTCCATTTTCACATTTCCATACCCCGGGGGTATGCAAGTAGCTGAAAACATGAAAAAACAAATAAAAAAAGCCCATGGACACGCCATCTTTCTTTTAAATTTTAACCCTTTCATACAGTGTTCTTTTAATTACATATTTTTGGATATACTTATAAAAATAATTGCTCAATTTTTATTGATTTATTGTTGTAAATAGTATAAGATAAGTACTTTGCATCTCGATATTTTTCTAATTAATATTTAAATATATAAGTTTTTTAATAATGCATTAACATGTATTTGTTTGTTTAGATTATATTGTTAACAAAAGTAACCAAGTAGTAATATATATGGGTGTAAAATAACGAAACGGACTACTCAAATAGCGCAAATGCAAATATTAATTAAAACAATGCCTGTAACGACAAAGATTTTATCTAATTTAAATAATTGTGTGCAGGCATATAAACAATTATTATATAATAGTTTAATCACTTGTGCTCATTGTTAAAGCTCACCCAGTAGTCTCCAATAGTCTGTTTCACCTCTTTGTGCAGTATCAGTAATCCTATAAGATTAGGTACAGTCATAAAGGCAACAGTTAACATCGATAGGTTCCATATTATAGTTGTATCTATAAAAGAGGCAAAAAAGAATGCTATTACATAAACAATTCTGTAAACCATTACATATTTTGCCCCCACAAGGTATGTTATGGCTCTGTCGCCGTAGTAAGACCAGGCTATAGCCGTAGAGAAAGCAAACAAAAGTAGTCCAATTGCAACAATATATTTTCCCCATTCGCCCAGGAAGCTTTGAGTGTAAGCAACAGTAGTGAGAGGTGCACTATGAATAAGCGAATAACCCTTTAGGTTGAGGTCGTTTGCTGTATTTACAAATCGCCCATTAGCGACAGTAATTTCGCCACTATATTCAGTTCCACCCTTTTCAACTCTGATATTTTCGGCCAACGAGCGAGCGTGAAGGATTGAATTTTTATTTACTATCTCTCCATTTACAACCTGCAGAGAGCCTGAGTAGAGTGGGAGAGCCGATTTGTTGTTAAGGAAATTACTTAATTCGATAACATCCTTCTCTGAACTTTGATTGTAGCTTTTGGACAATACCAAAATATCTGTTTTCTGAAACTGATTGTATATCTTCTCGTTCCAGACACCCGATGAAAGCAGAACCATGCCGGTGAGAAAACATATAATAATTGTGTCGATAAATGGCTCCAGAATAGATACCATACCTTCAGAAACAGGCTCATCAGCTTTAGCAGCAGCATGAGCAATAGGCGCCGATCCTTGTCCCGCCTCATTAGAGAAAAGTCCCCTGTTAACTCCATTATTAAATGCAAATGCAAAACCGGCTCCCAGAAAGCCACCCACAGCCGACGATCCGGTGAAAATATTGCTGAAGATTGATATAAACGATGGTATGATATTATCATAATTAAAAAGTATAACCGCAATGGCACCTAAAAAATAAATGATAGCCATAAATGGCACCAGTCTCTCCGTTACCCGAGCAATGCGTTTTATACCCCCAATGATAATCAGAGCCATCAATATAGCCATTACCCCACCTGTAACAATATGCTCGATTCCGAAGGTCGAAAAAATAGCATTAGAAATACTGTTTATCTGAGGAAGACTACCAGTGCCAAACGAAGATAAAACAGTAGCTACAGCAAAGAATCCACCCAGTAAGTAGCCCGTTTTTATTAATTTTCCATTCTTAGATCGAATGTTGAGTCTGCTTTTCATGAAATACATTGGTCCCCCCGCAACCATTCCTTTTTGGTCCAACTCTCTATATTTGTGAGAAAGGGTAACCTCAACAAATTTTGTGCACATTCCCAAAAATGCAGTAACAAGCATCCAGAAAATAGCGGCTGGTCCCCCCAGATGTACAGCCAATGCCACTCCGGCAATATTACCTGTTCCAACAGTGCCCGATAATGCAGTGGTAAGAGATTGAAAGTGAGTAGTATCGCCAACAGTATCTTTTTTGTCGTATTTGCCTCTTACAACTCTTATTGCTTGCCTGAAGTATCGTATTTGAGGAAATTTAAGATAGAGTGTAAAAAATAGTCCTGTACCCAGTAGCAGCAATACAAACCAGTTGTTGCC
>CAYZHS010000216.1:2254-3359 GCA_964478295.1 uncultured Proteiniphilum sp.
ATGAATAGCGATTAAAAATTCGTTTATCTGATGCATATTTCAGGAATGGTATTTAATAAATGATACCTAAAAGTCCAAAAATATAAATAATTAGTTAATAATTGGGTGTAAACATCATAAAAAGTAAAAATTTGTCAACTGCCACACCTAAAAGGCATAGCTAGATTAAGTGGTAAGAGATGATCATAATATTGTGCAATACAAAAAAGCGGAGAGTAGTAAAACTATCCTCCGCAATAATATTTTATTTAAACCTTATCAGGAATTTAAAATACAATTAAAATTTATGTACCCAAGCTTCAAACGCCTTCAGCCAGTTGTCTAAGAATTTACGAGTGTCGGGGTTTGCAATTTCATCTTGTTCGTTAAATAGGCTCATTGTGTTGCCAATATAAGCTTCAGGTTGTTGCATCATGTAAACATCAACAAACACCATTGGCTGACGAAGTACATGGTTGGCTGCTTCACCGCCAAGTGGACTGATTGAACTGCTCACTACAGCTCCAGGTTTTCCACCCCAGTTGTTTTGTCCGTATGGTCTTGAACCCACGTCAATTGCATTTTTTAATACTCCGGGTATAGACCTGTTGTACTCAGGTGTGAAGAACAGATATCCGTCTGCCTCTTTTATCTTCTTACGAAACTCAACCCATTCTGCAGGTGGGTTTCCATTGTCGAGGTCCTCATTGTAATGTACTAAATTGCCAATCTCAACAATTTCCATATCAAGTGTGTCGGGCTGCATCTTTATTGCATCAAGTGCAAGTTTTTTGTTGTATGATCCTTCACGTAAGCTACCCACAATAACTGCAATTTTTTTCTTACTCATTTTGTATAATTCTTTTAAATGTTTAATAATTGTGTTAGTCGATTAAATTGTTTTATAAGTATTATTTATCACAATAGGACAATATATCGACATTCGATATATTTATTAACGCTTATCTGTTCCGTTTTGTTCTTATAAATTATCAAAATCATTGTGGAATGGTAGCGACTTCGCTCGGCTCCTCCTCAATAATTATTGAGGTGGATATGTAGTGGATATGAGGAGGCATTGAGGAGGCTCAGGGGATGGGTAGGTTAAGCTGTAAACAAAAATCAG
>CAYZHS010000217.1:0-3309 GCA_964478295.1 uncultured Proteiniphilum sp.
CACACTTAGGGTGAAAAACGGCACAAAATTACAAATAATCAGTCAGATATGCAAGCAATTGCACCTGTTTTTACAAAAAATATTGAGAAACTTTTCAATAACTTTTTTCCGCAAAATAAAAAAAGTCTGTTTTTTAGTTGAGAATAAAAGCGAACATTAAATTGCTGAAAATCGACAAACCTTAAAACAAAGAAAAATTAAAAGCAAAAGAGACTTCACTTAAATAGATCTCTTCTTATATTGATGAACCAGCAGAAGTGTATTTTTAAGATACTCAAACTCCAGTTCAAAGCATTCCGAAAATATGCCTGCCCCCATATTATCCTCAATCTGGGCGGCTGTCCACAACTTCCCTCCCTGCAAGTTCAGACTATTATACTGAACATCGTCATCAATCTCCGAAACATATAAAAATATCAAACGCTTTGTAACATCATTCTCAAAAGTATATTTAAGAAGAAACCTCACAGGAAGATTGTCGCTGCCGCACTCTTTACCCAAGCTCTCTTTAACCACTCTGTCGAGGTTGTCATTAAACTCCATATACTCTTCAAACGGATAATCAAGTTTACCGGGATTAAGTACCCTTCTCATATCTCGCTCCTTCAGGTAAATAGCACCATTATGCATAAGTGCAACTCTAACCACAGGATGCATAAACCTGTTTTTCATGTCTTTGGTAACCGACTTTGCCACCCTGCCCGTCACCTCTCCTGTTTCGGTAACCACTGGCAACCACTCTTCATTAAACAATTTCCTACTAAGCAAATATAAGCGCGTTCCTTCGAGCACCATTACAACAAGAATGATAAGCTGAAAAAGAGCCTTCATCAGCAGGGGGCCAATCTCACTGGTGTCACTTCCTGCTACCACAAGATAAATGATAAAAACAAAAAGATGCAGCGTTAAACCATATTGAGTTTGAAAGGCAACTCTAAACGACTCTTTATAAAAAGTTTTATCCCTGCCGCTTTTCTCCTGTGCAGCAATAAGCAATAAACGGCCCTTCGACAATCTTGTAAGTGTCAGAATCATAGTAAAGACTACCTCAACCACTATAAACTTGCCCATCTGGGTAAGATCACTAAAGCCAGTGAATGATAGCAGCAAAGCAATCAAAAAGGTAGCAGTAGAAACATCATAAACCAGCCTATTACATCTTCTCACCAACAACGTTCCTAATAACGAGAGGGCAAAAGCTACCCCTGCAGCTATTATCGCATTGATATAGCTGATTAGGAACGAATAGATGAAAAATGGAATAAGTCCGTAAGCCGGATTCTTAATCAGTCTTTTAAATAGTGATATTTCTGTCATAAAAAGCCCTTTGCATTAATCGTGAAATAATAACAACAAAATGGCTCTTTTGTTTATAGATTTCTTCTTACAGGTTATCCTTAAAGTACTTTATCACCTTCTCGTAAAGATACTCTCTAGCATTTCCACCAACAATCGAATGATTCTTATCGGGAAAGAAAAACATATCGAAATGCTTATTCTCTTTTATAAGCGCACGGGCATATTCAACAGAATTCTGAAAATGCACATTATCGTCGGCTGTGCCATGTATAAGCAGCAGGTTTCCCTGCATATTGGCTGCCAATTTCAGTGCAGAACCATTATCATAACCCTCAATATTTTGCTGCGGAGTGCGCATAAAACGCTCAGTATAAACAGTATCATAAAAGCGCCAATCGGTAACGGGGGCTATTGCCACCCCCGCCTTGAATACACCATTACCTCTGCTCATACTCATAAGTACGTTATAACCACCATAACTCCATCCCCATATTCCAATTTTACCTGCATCAATATATGGCAGCGAACCTAAATAACGAGCCGCCGCAATCTGATCGTCCGACTCCTGAATACCAAGGTTTAGGTAAGTTCCTTTTCTAAACTCCTCACCCCTTGCACCTGTTCCCCTGCCATCAACAGCAGCCACCAGAATATCTTCATTCAGAAGAGCATAATACCAGTCGGTACTATACCTGTTAAGCACCTGCTGGGAGTTGGGACCGCTATACTGAACCATCACCACCGCATACTTCTTTGCAGGATTGAAATTAGCCGGTTTCAGAATCCAGCCATTCAAGTCGGTTACCCCATCAGCAGCCTTCAGCTTAATAGCTTCGCGCTTGGGTAATTTTGCAGCGGCAACAGCCTCTCTAACTGCACTATTATCTTCCAGAACTCTCACCAGCTTACCATCACCGCTATTCAGCGTTATCTGTGTAGGCGTATTGTAATCGGACCATTGGTTAACATAAAACTTACCCTGTTTGCTAAACGATGCACTGTTATACCCCACCTGCTGCGAAAGCTTCTGAGGTACAGGCTTTGCAATATTCACACGGTAAATGTTACGCTGCATGGGCTGTTCATCTGCAGCCTGATAATATACAGTTTGCAACTGCTCATCTACAGCCAGAAGAGCCGTCACATCCCAATTGCCCGCTGTGAGCTGCTTCTGCAATGTACCGCTCATTCCATATATATAAATGTGAGTATACCCGTCTCTCTCTGAAAGAAAAGTGAACTTATCATCCATAAAAAATATCGATTTCATCAAATCTGAGTCCACATAATACCTATTCTCCTCCCTTAACACCAGTTTTGCAACTGTAGTCCTGGGATTCGCAAAATACATATCAAACCTGTTCTGATTCCTGTTGAGAGTCATAACGGCCAACTGCGACTCATCTTTGGTGAATTTTATTCTCGGTATATATCCATCTGCATCCATTGGCACATCCATAGTGCGGGTTACCCTACTCTCAATATCAAACACCCTGCACTCCACAGTAGAGTTTGTTCTGCCTGCTTTGGGGTACTTAAATTCATAATATCCCGGATACATTTCCTCTTCATATGTCTGAAAACTAAACTGCTCAACGGCACTCTCGTCGGTGCGCACAAAAGCAAGCAACCTGTTGTCGGGCGAGAACTCCATAAGTCGGGTAACCCCAAACTCCTCTTCATACACCCAGTCGGTAGCACCATTTATAACCTTATTAAGCTCACCATCAGTTGTAACTCTCGACTCAGTATCAAAGTCGAACTTAGTAAGCCATATATCTCCATCTATTCTTTAAATTTTGTTGTATCATAATAAACATCTCCATCTATTACATAGGCAACCATCTTGCTATCATCAGAGAAAGTAGGAATCATCTGCTTTGATGTCTGTTCAGATAGCTTCCTGATCATATTTCTTCTTACATCATGATAGTAGTATGTTGCTTTAAAAGAGTGTCTGTAAATCTGCTCCCTGTCTCTGTAAACAAGCACCCTGTTCTCATCGTCGCT
>CAYZHS010000218.1:0-3301 GCA_964478295.1 uncultured Proteiniphilum sp.
TATGAGTCAGGTGCTCTAACCAACTGAGCTATGGGACCGTTTGTCATTTGACAAATGCGGGTGCAATATTACTACTTTTTCGTTAGAACTCCAAATATGGAGCAAAATTTATTCCAATTTTTTACTTTACTAATATATAATACCTATTTTGCTCTTACCTCCTTCTGTTACAAAGGAGGATTAAAAGAGCAAGGTAAGGACAAGGTAAGAGTAAAGTAAGAATATGTTAAGGCCAAAATCAGGACGATACACATCCTGATTTAATTGTCAGCAGGTTCGGTCCAGTCGCCATGATCTTTAATAAGCTGAATTAATCTTTCAACAGCTTCAGCTTGAGGAATATTCTTTTCGATTAACTCCTTTTTCCTGTAAAGCGAAATCTTGCCGTGCTCTGCTCCAACATAACCATAGTCGGCATCTGCCATCTCTCCTACTCCATTAACAATACATCCCATAATTCCTATTTTCAGATGCTTTAAATGTGAAAAGTGTTTCTGAATTAAGGCTACAGTTGTCTGTAAATCAAAGAGAGTTCTACCGCATCCAGGGCATGATATAAATTCTGTCTTACTAGTTCTTGCACGTGCTGCCTGCAAAATTCCGAATGAGTAGGCATCCATATCATGGATATCAATTTTGCCTTCATTACTCATCATTACACCATTGCCGAAGCCATCCAACAACAGAGTACCAAAGTCTACCCCCGCTTTAATTTGTATATCCTCTGCCTCATCTTCATTGTAGTTTTGCTGCAAAACAACAGGAATATTGCACTCAGCATTCAGTAGTGTGTGAAAAAATGCTCTCTGCTCTCCCACTCTATTAAGATGATTTGTTGAAAGAATTACTACAACATCGTTACTCTCTTTTAAGAATGATATAATATTTTCTGAAAGGTCGGGATAAGAAAGTTTTAAGAATTTCGCTCTCGCATTGCAATTCTTAATCTCTTCTATTGTATCTAAAGTAAACATAGGGAAGTTATCTACCTTATCTTCCCAATTCTTATAATCCACAATAGACTTCATCCCTTTTTGAAAGTTATCCGGAACTCTCTCACCAACGTATATATAGTCGGGAATGAAATGTGGATTAATCGACATATCGTTTATCCTGCTTCTATCTGAAATAACAACCGGAAGATGCTCACCTCCTACATTCCAAACAGGTTTAGTTTCACGTTTATCCATCGAAAATGGTGAGAAACCTTCATGAAACTCAGCCTCTATAACCTCATGTCCTTCGCGTTGAACTACATATTCTACTAATTTCTTCGCTACAGGTATTTCAGCTTCTGGATCCTCACTCAATGAAACACGAATGGTATCGCCCATACCGTCACTTAAAAGAGCACCTATCCCAACAGCTGATTTCATCCTGCCATCATCACCATTTCCAGCTTCTGTGACTCCTAAGTGAAGAGGAAAGTGAATATTCTCTTTATCCATTGTGTCTACCAGCAATCTCACTGCCTTGGTCATTAACAGTGTATTTGAGGCTTTCATAGAAATTACAATATCCGTAAAGTTCACATCCATAGCAATTCTAAGAAACTCCATGCAAGACTCTACCATTCCTTCGGGTGTATCACCATACCTCGTCATTATACGATCAGAAAGAGAACCATGATTCACTCCAATTCTAACAGCAGTGCCATGCTCTTTACATATTTCAAGAAATGGGATTACCTTCTCTCGAATTTTTTCGAGCTCTAACGCATACTCATCATCACTATACTCAACCTCAGCAAACGTTTTCTGCTTATCAACGTAGTTACCAGGATTAATTCTTACCTTCTCGGCAATTGTAGCAGCAACATGCGCTGCACGTGGATTAAAATGAATATCGGCCGATAAGGGTGTACTGTAGCCTTTTTCTCTTAACTGCTTATGTATCTCGCGAAGATTATTTGCTTCTCGCACACCTTGTGTTGTTAACCTTATGAGATCAGCACCCGACTCAATAATTCTCTCGCACTGAGCAACGCTTGCCTCAGTATCGAGTGTATTAGTATTGGTCATGGTTTGAATTACAACCGGATAACTTCCACCCATAAAAACATTACCCACAGGCACATCTATTGTGGATCGACGCTTATAATTAAAATAATTCATACAATTGCTTTGATTCTTTTATTTACGCAAAGGTAATATTTCTATCCAATATCCATCTGGATCATTTATAAAATAGAGTCCCATATCATGATTCTCGTAACATACACACCCCATATCTTTGTGGTATGCCCTTACCTTGTCATAATCTCCCTCAACTCTTAGACACATATGCTGTTCGTTATCTCCCAGATTATAAGCCCTGTCCCAGTCCCTTAACCATGTCAGCTCAAGAGTAAAACCTGTAACACCATCGCCCATATATACCAAAATGAACGATCCATCGGAAGCCTCTTTTCTACGCACCTCTTTAAGTCCCAAAGCCTCCTCATAAAATTTGATACTTTTATTTAAGTCAAAGACATTGATATTATAGTGGTCAAACCTTGCTTTTATTTCCATTTCTTTTAGCTTGTTAATATATTAATTATAAAATTGTTGATTTATAGGATTATCAATACTGTTACCTCAGAGATTATAAGATTGCCCTCTTTTGATTATGGGCAAATATTGACAACCATTTTCAGTTGCAATTGCTTGGAACTTATTTACAAGATCATAGTTTTCAGCAAAGTGCATAGGAAGAAAATATTCAGTTTTAATACGCGATACAAATTGCTCTGCTCCCCGCATGAAATCCTTACCTAAGCGAGGGTCAACAGGAAACATAGCCAGATATAAATTATCTGACTTTTCAGAGAGCAACTCTAATTCACACAAAAAATTATTCTCGTAAGTCAGAGCCTCTTCAGCACTCACCTCATCTCTCCAATGCCAGTTATTTAAGTCACCTGAATGAAAAAACAGCTTGTCGTTATATCCAATTAAAAATGAGCACCCTACATCTGTAGACCCATATGCTTTAACTTTTATACGATGATCCTTAAATAATTCTTCTTTTTTAAGGTAAACTGCATCATTTTCGTATGTGCAATTACTCAAAAGCAATTCGTCTGAAAATATATAACGAATGTTCGATTTCTGTTTACTCCACAACAAAATCTCCGGATTAAAATGATCGGAATGAGAATGTGTGCAGAACACATAAAGATCCTCATCTTTATTTAGCAAATAATCTTTTATCCAATAATTTCCATCATCACGAACTGAATCTTCGTAAAAATCGAATAGTAGCGAAAACTCATCAAACTCAATTAAATAGCAACTATGATATATATAAGTGATTGTCA
>CAYZHS010000219.1:0-3054 GCA_964478295.1 uncultured Proteiniphilum sp.
ATACGGATCCATAGCCATGAAGCCTGTTCGTAGAAAGTTCTTGTGATATCTGATTGAGTCCCATGGAGTCATTATTGTATCAACCTCTTTATGTTCCCAAGAAAAAACCTTCATTTCTACAGGTTTTTCTTTAAAGTTCTCGATAATAGCAGTTTCGCTTAATCCCTCATTCTTAAGAATACGATATCTTTCGGTCTGCCTCATTGCCCTTAACATAAGGTCTTCTACCTGATCGCTCACCTCGCGTGAATAAGGAGCATATTTAGCACCTTTTTTCTCCTGAAAGAACTGATCTTGCAGATAGTCGCCCAAATGTTCCTCAACAGCAGCTTCTGCATGGTGCTGCATACGAGAATCAATGGTTGAGTAGATCTTTAGCCCATCGGTATAAATGTTGTATTTCGAACCATCGGACTTAAAGTTTTTATTACACCATCCAAATAAGGGGTCTTCTATCCAAGCTAAAGAATCTTCACTGTATTGCTGGTTTTGCCAAGATGCATAGTTCTTTCTTTCGGGCTTCTCTGCCATCATTATCTTTGCAAGATGCTGACGGTAGTATGGAGCTGAAATATCGATGTGACTCGATCTGTTGAACTTGAGCTCTATGGGTATTTGTTTTAATGAGTCTGCCTCTTCGCGAGATAGGTGACCAGCTTTTCTCATCTGGTTTAAAACTACATTCCTGCGGTCGAGTGTTACTTCGGGGCGACGAACAGGGTTGTATAGCGATGAGTTTTTAAGCATACCTATTAGCATTGCTGCCTCTTCTATTGTAAGCTCACCCGGGGTTTTACTGAAATAGGTGCGAGTAGCAGATTCTATACCAACAGCGTTGTAGTTGAAGTCGTATTTGTTTAAATAGAGGTTTATAATCTCATCTTTAGTGTAAAAGCGTTCGAGTTTGGCTGCAATTACCCACTCAACAGGCTTTTGAAATACCCTCTGAAGCTTATTGTTTGCTCTTGGCGAATAGAGTAGTTTAGCTAATTGCTGTGTAATTGTACTACCACCTCCACTCTCTTCTCTTTGAAGAATAACTGTTTTGAAGATTGCTCTTCCAAGTCCAATTATATCTATACCCGAGTGGTTGTAATATCTGATATCTTCGGTTGCTACCAAAGCATCTATAAGGTGAGGTGACAGATCTGAATAGTCTACCATGATTCTGTTATCGTCGCTAAGCGAGTATGTAAACAGAAGTTCATTATCAGAAGATATAACTTGAGATGCATATCTGTCAATTGGATTCTCCAGTTCATCGATATCTGGTAAATATCCTACAGCTCCTGTAGAAAGAAGAGTGAAAAACAGGATTCCTAAAATAATTAGTACCCCGAATGCTTTCCACATCAATCCTACTATTCCATTCTTAAAAGATTGACTGTTTTCTTTAGTCTTGTTGTTCTTTGTTTCTATTTTCTTACCCATAATTTTAATGAGTCACTTCATGAGATAGTACATGATGTGCTATTGGCACAAAAGTACACAAATCAGTCGTATTGAGGAAAGAAGAATTACTAAAAATAGTTTTTTGATCTGTTTTGCCACATCGGCATCATTATCGGTTTAATTAAAATTTTAATGTGAAACCGCCTGCTATGTTTATTCTCTGTGCAGGGTAGCCATACCATATATCATACTTTTGTGAAAGTACATTGTTGGCCTTTACATTTAGCGAGAACGATTCATTGATATCATAAACACCACCTAAGTTAAGGTCGTTGATATTATCCATCTTTATGTTGTTGTTCTCGAAATTTGTCCATCTATCGCCTGCAAAATAGTAGTTCAATGTGAGTTTTAAGTTTTCAATCAACTCTAGCGAAGCCCTGATATCCAAGTCTACACCAGGCATATTATATGCTTTTGCATCAATAATGTCTATGTTGTTGTTCTTGACCTCTTTAGTGTCGTAGAAGTTCTTTTTTAATCTCAACGATACATCAAGGGGCGACCATATGTTTGAGTGAATCATTCCGCCTATGTATGAGTGAGTTAGTGTGCCATAAATAGGTTTAAGAGATTCCATAAAAGGACCAAAAGCATCTCCGCCAATAACATCATTGCTATTTAGTACAAGGAAGTGTTCATCGTCGGTTTTTTTGTAACCTCCAAAGAAATCGAATCTAAACCCACTAACTTCACCAATTTTTGTTCCTGCCTCTAAATCTAGATGAGTGAATGAGGCTTTAACAGGGTTGTATGTGAGAATATATCTCGACTCATTCATTATCTCTGGAAGTGTATTGTGATTGAATCCACCATGAACTTTAGCATATAGTGAAGAGCGATCAGTTAGATTCCAGTTGAGATCAATGTTGGGTACAACTCTCATTTTAGTTTTTTCTGAATTCTGAAACAGCAGATCGGCCCCCAGTTTTGCATGAGCGTTACCACTTCCGAAAAAGATATATGGAGCGGCATTAAACAGGAAGTAGTTATCAGCGTCGCCATTGTAAACTGTTGTAACAATAGAGCCATCAACACCAATCTTGCTGCTGCTGTTTCTGAATGGTTTATCAAAACCAACAAAAGCATGTATCTGATTACCCTTCATCCAGTCGTACATAGCAGTCTTGCTCTGCTTAGTGTTGAAATTTTTAAAGTCTACAAATCCCCTATAGTTCAATAGATCAGATTCGGCCGACTCTATTCCTATTTTTGCCGAAAGCATTCCCAAATTATACTTGTCGTTATTAAAGAATCGATCATTTTCAAATGGGTTGCCATAGTAGTTGAATTGCGAATTAAGATAAGAGAGGTGCATGTTTAGTTTAAGCGATTCTGCAATATGGAGATAGTTGAGCTGCCCCAGGTTATCCATCAAATATGCATTGTTGCTGTTATCTGCTTGTGCATTTTGCGCCTCTTGTACATAGCTGATATCACCATTTGTTGAGTTGTGCAAAAATGAGAATGATAGGTTGTTTTTATCATTTTCTACTAATCTGTATCCAAACGCACCATTTATATTGGCATAGTTACCTGCATTTAAGAATAGATAACCCCTTTTTGTGCTAAATGGAATGTCGGTCATTACTGTTCCCGGGC
>CAYZHS010000219.1:3064-3271 GCA_964478295.1 uncultured Proteiniphilum sp.
TAACCCTTCCTGCCCAAGAAGAGTAGTTTGTGTTTGCCTTCTGAATTGTTGGTTCACGCAATGCCGGCAGCGAGTTTATTTTGTCGGCATCCATCAGGGTAGGGTTGAACTCTCGCTCAAGCTCCATTTGCCTTCTTAATAATGAATCTTGTGTCTGTGCAAATAGTCCTGTTGACATTGCCAGTACTGCTATTATAACAAATGTTT
>CAYZHS010000220.1:0-3259 GCA_964478295.1 uncultured Proteiniphilum sp.
ACTATGGGTAAACAAATCATCTCAAACAAACATATACATACATAAATATTGATATACCACTTTACCTGTTCTAACCCAACAAAACCAAAGTATTGATATATATTTACGACATAATCTTTCAAATTAGCTGAAATTTTAATTATATTTGTGGAAAGTGCTGTTTATACCGATATCAGCATATTAATTAATAATTAATTATAGTGCCTAAATTCTATAACTGGAGTTCAGGCACTATTTTAAAACCAGGATTTTGGAACTTAATCGGTATGAAAAACTTATCGATAATGAAAAATTCTGTAAGGATTTGATTAAACCTTCATTATTGTTTTTATAAATAAATCTATTAAAGTCAATGAGAGCGAAAGAATGCCTTGAAGCACTAAGGGGTGAAATTTACAAATATGATTTAGTGAAAAGAATAATATATGATCTACTACCTTTAAGAACTGATAAATTAGCAACAGTAGATTATTTCAACGAACATCTTTTTGCTGATGCAAGATATCGTTATTATAAATCTATTTCTAATGGAAGTTTTTCTGAAAATGATTTTTCTGAAACCGAAACTGAAATAAGCAGAACAATAGTTGAAAGAGTCAGGTGTGATATCTTGTCGGTTATATATTCTGATGAAACATTCATTTATGCCTACAATATTATTGTTTTAGGTGTGAACTTTTATGATCAATACTCCAAGCTGCGTTTCTGCGAGATGAAAGAAGAAAATGGAGACACAATTTCAAATATTGAGAAAATTATAAAATGTTATAAAGAGGATTACCCCAAGACAATACTAGCTGATTATATGCTAGATGTAACTAACTGGGATTTTTATGAAGCAAAATACTCTGAATACCAAAAGGAGGATGATTGGTGGCTGAATGCTTTTAATATTGCTTATGAGATTTTTGATAAAGTAAGAATAAAACATTTCGATCCTTCCAATGCACAATATATTATCAAAAACATATATTTGAATGATAAAAAACTTGAGAAAGCAGTTGTTGAAATCATTAAGAATTTATTTTTAAACTATACATATCATTTAAGTAGTGATCAAGTTTTTAAGTACTCTATGTTATGCAAGAAGATAGATGAATATGAAAAAGGATCTTTTATAAAAGTTGATAAGAGTTATCAATCAAAAATTGAGGAGGTAAACCTTAGTAATATAAACTGGTTAAATGCTACTAAGAAGTTTAACTATGAGGTAATGAATCTTTGGATATGGAATGATAAATTCAACCAGGAACAAAGGTTTTATGTAATCGACCAAATGGAGAAAAGATTCAATAAAGAGAGAGAGAAAAATCCAGAATTATTTATTTATGATCTCTCTGGATTTTTCCAGAAGGCACGTGAGGAGGTTAAATTCAACTACATAAACGTTTGTAATGAAATTGAGACCAAAAATTTAATTACTGAAAAAAATTATATTGAAGAGCCGGATCTGAATATTCAACAGAAAGAACAAGAGATTGAGGAACTGAAAAATATAGTTGAAGAAAAAGACAGAACAATAACAGAGCTTCTAGCAGAAATAGATCTGATAAACGATGATTCGGGTCCCGGTATGACTGTCGGCCAGCTTGCTATAACATTCTATTATCTTTTCAATGAATTAGGTTTAAATTTCAGCAATTCTGATAAAACTGATTGGGCCAAGTTTATCAATGCAATTACAGGTAAGAGTTATGAACGTATTCGCAGAGCGTTCCCCATCGATTGTGACACAAAAATATCAAAGAAAAATCTAAGAATTGTTGGTGAACTCTACAAAGAATTGTTTCCAGGAATTAGACAAAAAATAATAAATGATATAAAATAGTAACATTGTAACCCCTTTTGTAACCCCTTCTGTAACTCCCAGAACCCATTCCAGCTGCTTTTTAGCTATCTATATTTGTCCCATCACCTCACTGTAGAGGTGGTGGTTTATTTTTTATTGGCACAGAAATAAGTCTAATAATGCTTTTAATATTATGGATGACAAAACAATTACATTTAATGAAGTACCTGAAGCTATTACAGTTCTGATTGAGAAAATCGGTAATCTTGAAAACATGATTGAAGCTACAATTAGCTCAAGACCTAATGAAGTTGTATGGATGAACATAGATGAGCTTTGTAGTTACTTGCCTGCAAAGCCTGCCAAACAAACGGTTTACGGTTGGGTATGCTCAAAGTTTATTCCTTATCATAAGAAAGGTAAGAAGCTGCAGTTCCTTAAAAGTGAAATCGATGAGTGGTTAATGAGTGATAACAAAGAAGAAGATAATCTGGAAGCAGCTGTTGAAGAACAATCTTTGCGTATACGAAAAAATATAAAAAGGAGGGGCTTATGAAAGAAGTAGATTTGACCAACCGACTATCCGAGTGGTCCGACTGGATAGATGCTCAGGAAGTTCTTCAAAAAATGCATATTTCACAACGAACACTTCAGACCTGGAGAATTAATGGGTTGCTCCCATTCTCTAGAATACGCGGAAAGATTTATTATCGTAAGTCTGATATATTGTCTTTGCTAGAAAATAATTATTCAGATGATGTGGCAGATGATGATTTTTATAGTGAGAGTGATGAGGAAGGAGGATCAGAATGATTGTAGATATTAATGTTGCTGAACCAACACTTTCGATAATTGAAAATGATGAAACGATTAAAAACTCAAATTTTATTGACCTCCTTAAACTAGATTTAAGTGAATTTGAAAATCAATTTGAAAAAATGGATGGTGAAACGGCAAAAGATCATTCACAAAT
Source organism: uncultured Proteiniphilum sp. (assembly GCA_964478295.1). Lineage (GTDB taxonomy): Bacteria > Bacteroidota > Bacteroidia > Bacteroidales > Dysgonomonadaceae > Proteiniphilum. Next base: position 2,763 of record CAYZHS010000220.1, read on the forward strand.
TTTGTTTGCTCTTTATGAACAGATTGATGAAGTTAATTTTCGTAATGAGGCTGGTTTCCTAAATGATGATCAGAAATTATTGCAGAAGCATTTCCTTGTTACGTGTGTTGAGAAAATTCTTGAAACGGCTGATAAGAATAATTGGGGTGTTTGTAAGAATCATAATTTCATTTATTTGTACAATGGTGAATATTGGAGTTGTGTGGAGTCTCAGGATTTTCAGATATTCCTCGGTAAAGCTGCCGAGAAGATGGGTGTTTATAAATTCGATGCCAGGCTTTATACTTTTCGTAGACAATTGTTACAACAATTTCTATCTGTATCCAGACTTCCTAAACCTCAACTGAATGATAATTCTGTTTTGATAAATCTTAAGAACGGTACTTTTGAGATTGATTGTAGTAAAATGCATCTGAGAAAGCCTGACAGAAATGATTTTCTTACTTATCAGCTTCCGTTCCCTTATGATGAAAAGGCTGTATCTCCTATCTTTGATG
>CAYZHS010000221.1:0-3236 GCA_964478295.1 uncultured Proteiniphilum sp.
TAAGCTTTGTCCTTCACCTATAATATTGGATCTGTTCTTAGCACTTACAATACCGGCAGTTACAGTTGAGGTCAGGTTAAAGGGATTTCCTACAGCCAATACCCACTCACCAACTTTCAATGCATCTGAATTACCAAATGTTAGGTATGGAAAATCATCTCCTTCAATCTTTAAAAGAGCTAAGTCGCTTTGCGGATCAGTGCCTACAACTTGAGCTGTAAATTCTCTGTTATCATTTAATGAAACCAAAACTTCATTGGCATTTTCAACAACGTGGTTGTTTGTTATAATATATCCATCTTTTGATATAATTACACCCGAGCCAAAGCCTACTTGTTCGCGTGGCTGAGAAGGAGTTCTGTCTCCAAAGCCAAAGAAGTAGTCAAATGGGTTTATGTATTGCTGGCGACTTATTGTTTTTGTCTTTACATGTACAACTCCGTCTAAAGAACGCTCAGCTGCCTCTGTAAAGTCGGGATATCCTTCTGCTGTTGTTAAATTGGTTAAAACCACATTTTTGTCTTGATTAAACGAGTTTGAATATACCCCAATCTCTTCTGCTGTAGCAGAGGCGTCTGATTTGCCAGACAAGCTAAAATTGTTTCTGTTTGCAAAATTATAGCCCAATAAGGTAACGATTGAACTTACAACTGCTATTAGTACTATAAAGAGTACGTTTTTTGTTTTACTTGTATTCATATTCATTGTTTTAATGTTTTTCTTATACCCCAAATATAAAACAAATAATGTGCAAACATCTCTGATGAGATTTAACTTTTAACACTTTTAACTGAAAAAATTTGTCATTAACCCGATTTAACCCTAAGTGTGACAAAAAGACAGATTTTTTAATTCTTAAACCTGTTTCTTCTGTTGGCGTATTTTCTGAACTTTATGTTGTTAATAGGTTGAAAGATATCAAAGAACAGCAGGTTGATATTATATTTTTTAGAGTCGAAATGAGTACTGTTCTTATTAAGTATAATCAACTGTGTAATAAAACGTAAAACAAATAGTAGAAGAGAAAAACCTAGCAAGATGAAGTTTGAAAAATAAACAGAACTTGCTATTGCAAGCAGCAGTAGCAAATAAAACAATTGTTTGCTGAATGTCTCTAATCCAAATATAAAGTTGGCAGGACCCTTATAAAACTGTTTTGTATAAAGATATTTTGATTTTATTGATCTCCATGTTATATAACTGTCAACGCTGTCAGTTTCAATAATGCTATCTTTAGACAATACTACTCCAGTGTTTTTTTTATTTGATATATTGTTTATATATAAATCATCCTCTCCTCCATCTATACTCAATACAGAAGATAGACCCTTATTGTTGAAGAACAGATCTTTTTTATATGCCATATTTCTGCCAATACCCATAAAAGGCTTTCCCTTTATTGCCAACGAAAGAAATTTAAGGTGGTGTATCAGATTGTCGTAACGAATGAAATTGTTTAACCTGGTTTTTGAGTTAAAAACTACTCTGCTATAGCCCAGTAATATATCCTTGCCATTTAAAAACTCTTTCCCAAACTCTCTTACCCAATTTGTGGTAGCAGGTCTGCAGTACGACTCAGTAAATAATATAATGTCATTTTTGGCAGCTTTAACACCAAGTGTTATTGCAAGCTTTTTCTCGTTTATCTCATCTGCTCCCTCTGGTATAAATGTATGATATAGTTGTTGATATTTTTGCTCTGCAGCTTTAAGCACAACATCTGTGTCGTCGGTAGAACCCCTGTTCACTACAATCACCTCAAAATTCGGATAATTCTGATTCATTATATAAGGAATATTTCTTTCCAACTCAACCGAGTCGTTCTTTGAAGTTATTACTATAGATATTCCGGGAAGTTGCGAGTCATCAACAGTCTCATCTCCTCTTTTTTTCTCATATGCCTGGGGTTTTCTGTATAAAGTAATGTAGTAAAATATCTGCATTATAAATAAGAAAAGCAAAGAAGCGCAAAGTACCCATTCTGTCAATGAGAACGATTCAACATATGAGAAGATAATATCCATGTTTGCAATGAATTTATTTAGTATCCTAAAGCTTTAGTGTTTTAGATAAATTATTAATAATAAATTAAAGTGAGTCAGAGAAATACGATGATGGAATATCTCTGCAGTTGTATTTAGAAACCATAGTTTCGCCATATGCTCCGGCTGAGCGTATAGCAATAAAATCGCCTCTCTTCGATTGGTTAAGTGTTATATTTTCACCAAATGTGTCGCTCGATTCGCAAATCGGACCAACTACATCATATTTATATAATTCGCCATCTGAACTGATGTTCTCTATATGATGAAATGCTTGATATAGTGCCGGGCGCAGTAAGTCTGTCATTCCCGCATCAATAATCAGGAAGTTTTTTTGTATACCCTCTTTAAGATATAGAACGCGACTTATCAGTGAACCGCATGGAGCTACAACTGAGCGACCAAGTTCAAAGTGTAGTGTCTGATCTTTCTCAAGCTTCAGATGTTTGTCGAAAAGACGGAAGTAAGATTCAAAATCGGCCATCGGGAAATGGTTGGGGTGCTGATAGTTAATGCCTAGTCCCCCGCCCACATTAATTACCTGAAGCTTAACGCCCTGTTCGTTAAACCAGCTTTGTAAAAGTTTTACCTTAACACATAAATCTTCAAAAGATGTGAGGTCGGTTATTTGAGAGCCAATGTGAAAATGAATGCCAATAAGTTTGATGTTGGGCGATTGAGCAAGCACACTCAATGTTTTAGGCAGATCCTGCTCATTAATTCCAAATTTGTTCTCGTTTAAACCTGTTGTGATATATTTATGGGTACGAGCGTCAACATTAGGATTTATTCGAAGTGCAACAGAAGCAGTTTTACCTTTTTTAGCTGCCAGTTCATTTAGTACTTCAATCTCTGGAATCGACTCAACATTGAAGCAGAAAATATCATTGTCCAGTCCAATATTTATCTCTTTATCGCTTTTGCCCACTCCGGCAAATGCAATCTTAGAGGGAGGGAAACCGCACTCAATTGCTTTTAAAATTTCGTTACCGCTTACACAGTCCGCACCGTAACCTTGCGAAGATATCTCTTTCAAGATTCTTGTATTGGCGTTTGCTTTAAGGGCATAGTGAACGTGAAACTGCCTACCCTTAGTCTCTTTAGTAATTGTTTGAAGTGTATTTTGCAACAACTCCATATCATAATAGTAAAACGGTGTCTCTAAAGACTTAAATTTATTGTTTGGAAATATAC
>CAYZHS010000222.1:0-3236 GCA_964478295.1 uncultured Proteiniphilum sp.
TACTGATTTAGCAGTCTTTTCAATGCGATCTTTACACATTCCGCAACTACCTCCAACATAAAACATCACATGTTCGCCACCTTTTTCAGATTGCATATTGTGTCCATTGTGATCTGTGCCGGAAGAAGTGCCGTGTCCATTTATCGCATGGCCCTCATGTCCGGTTACAGTTCTACCCGCAGTTTGGTTCATCATGCTTTGCTTGCCTGATAACTGAGCACTTGCATCGATTATATATGCACCATTAGTAACTATTTCATCGCCATCAACAATACCTGACAAAATAACGTAGGAGTCTCCAAGAGACGGACCAAGTTCTACTTCACGAAGCATGAACGCAGGAGTCTCTGTGTTTTGTTGCTTAACATAAACTATTGAACGCTTACCGGTCCAAAGTATAGCCGTCTTAGGGATTACAACTTCATTGTTATATTGTTTTAGCTGAGCTTTTACAATAGCACTTGCATACATTTCTGGCATTAGTTCGCCTCTAGGATTTGAAGTTTCAACACGTATTTTTGCTGTTCTGGTAACTGGATCAAGTATAGGGTTTATAAATGAAATTGTTCCAGAGAAAATTTTGCCCGGTTGAGATTGAAGAGTGTACTCCAGTTTATCACCTCTTTTCAAGAAAGGAAGATCTGATTCATAGGCATCAAATACTGCCCACACTTTCGAAAGGTTTGCTATATCAAATAGAATAGTTCCGGGATTTATATAATCACCTTGGTTTATATTTTTTGAAACAACTATACCGCTAGTATTTGCAGTGATGTCGATGTAAGGAGAAATTTCACCCGACTGCTCAATTTTTGCTATTTGACTATCTGATAGTTTCCATAGTCGTAGTTTCTGCCTCACTGCCTGCAAAAGTGAGGGCTCAATATCCTGTACTTTCGTTGCTTCAATCAACTCTTGCTGTGCAGTTAATATTTCAGGTGAATAGATGGTTGCAATAATCTGCCCTTCCTTTACGCTTTCGCCAGTGAAGTTTACCAAAAGATTCTCAATTCTGCCACTTACGTGCGATGTTTGAGATTGCGAGAGTCGTTCATCAACCTGTATTGTACCGTATAGTCTAACATCTTTTACAGGATTCTGACGATTTACTCTGGTGGTCTGTATATTTGCAAGTGCAATAGCCTCATTACTCAGCTGAATAGCATCTGGATCTATAGAAGCATCACCCGAACCTCCTGTTTGCAGAGGAATCAAATCCATTGCACAAAGAGGGCAAAGTCCCGGTTCATCCATTCTTATTTGTGGGTGCATAGAGCATGTCCATACAGTTTCATCATCTCCATGGTTGTGATCATGATGCTCAGTTGTTAAATTATTGCCCGACGATGAACCTCCTGAAAATATCAACCATCCTAAAAATAATCCTGCAAGGAGTATCAATGCATATTTTACATAGATGTTCCTGAATATCTGTTTTTTTCTTATTGAAGTCATATTTTTTCTATTTTGAGCTATTTATAAGTCTATTTTTGTGTATGAACGTAAACTGTTTATCTCAGCTACTTTAGTATTGTAATCAGCTATCGCTTCGGCCTCCCTTATACTATAATCAAGCAGTTGCCTTTGAACCTCAATTACATTGGTAAGGTCGCTTTTAGCAGTTGCAAACTCCTGAAGAATCAATTGGTATGTTGTTAAAGCCAGATTCTTCTGTTTCTGATAAAGAGCTATTTGGCGTTCTGCATCTTTAAGTTGATGTCTTAATTTAAAGAAGTTTGAATGAAGTGTGTTTAATGTGTTGTTGTACTTCTCCTTGGCCGATTGCCACATATACTTACTTTCGCGTTGCTGTGCTTTATACTTATTTCTAAAAATTGGCAGACTGATAGATACCATTGGCATAATCATATCCATACCATTCATCCCGTTATGAATATTTTGATTCATATCTGATGATGAGCTCTTTCCAACAATCATGTATTGAAGCCCTATGCCTAACATTGGGTAACTCATTTTTTTATCCATTTCACTCTTTGCACGGAAAGCTTTCTCTTCTTCCACTATCATTCCCAACATTGGGTTGCGACTTTCAATATCGTTTAAAGTTTCTGCTTCATTGAAGAAAAATGGAACTTTTACTATTGAATCTGGAACTATTACATCAAAATCTTCCGTTCGATTTAAAAGTGCATTGAATTTTGCTTTTTCGGCTTCAATCTCCGAAATAAGACTCTCGATATTGTTTTCTATCTCGGCCACTTCAAGTTGTACTCTTAATACGTTAGACATACCCGACGAGCTACCCATATCAGCAGACATTCCACTTGCAGTAGAAAGTTTGCGACGAGCCAACTGTTCGAGCTGACCAAGTAGTTGTAGATTATCGCGGTTGTTTTTGAGCTTTTGCTTCAACGACGATAAAAGATACCATTGAGAGTACACCTCAAGGAAAAGATGATCTCTGGTTTCCCTAAACTGCTCATAAGCCATTTTAGCCATATGAGTTGCTTCGGTTTGAGCAGCTTTTTTAGTCCCAAACCAAGGGAACATCTGCATTAATGTTATGTCGGCTACCTGTGTTCCTCCAACAATATCCATTGGTTTAAGAAAAAAGCCAATATCTAATTGAGGGTCAGACCATGCTCCTGCCTGCGGAACTTTCTCAACTGACGCTTTGTAAGCAAGGAAATCAGCGTTCAGTGCAGGATTATTTCTTGCTGCAACCTCCAGATAGTGGTTTAGCGAATCAGATTCCTGTGCACTTGCTTTTACTGCTAATCCTGCTGTAATCAGCAATACCATTATATATTTAATATTAAACTGTTTCATAGCTGTTTGTTTTTTTACGTTCTGCTTTCTCTTTTCTTTTAATAACACCCTCTCTCCACCAGCACTGAAGAATTGGAACTACAAACATTGTCATCGACTGAATAAGCATACCGCCAAATGTAGGTATTGCCATAGGTACCATTATGTCTGAACCCTTTCCTGTAGATGTTAGTACAGGTAAAAATGCAATAAGCGTAGAAGCAGTAGTCATAACAGCAGGCCTAACTCTTTTTAGTCCCGCATAAACCACAGCCTCCCTAATAGCCTCCTTAGTTTGAGGATCTCTCTCTAAAAATGTGTCATGGATAAATGTACCCATAAGCACACCATCATCTGTAGCAATACCAAAGAGAGCTATAAATCCTACCCATACAGCTATACTTAGATTTACGGGATGCATTTGAAACATATCTCTGATATTACTCCCTGCAATTGAGAAGTTCATA
>CAYZHS010000223.1:0-3205 GCA_964478295.1 uncultured Proteiniphilum sp.
ATGCAGCTGATATTAATGATTGCACTATATAGGGGCAGAACACTATTTTCAAACAAAGATTAAGACGATATGACAATTAATAACAAAGAGAAAAGAATAAATTAGGAGTGTAAATTAGCGGCTAAAAAAATAGTTTTTTGTATGTTTGCCTTAATCAACAATTTACAATTAGTTAAACAACAAAAGAAAATGGAAAAAATCAACAACTACGTAAAGACCCATGAAAATCGATTTCTTGAAGAGCTTTTTGAGCTGATACGAATTCCCTCAATTTCGTCGCTACCTGAACACAAACCAGATATGTACAGAGCAGCTGAAAAATGGAAAGAGATACTTATAGCAGCTGGAGCCGACAAAGCAGTTGTCATGGAAACTGATGGTAACCCCGTAACGTATGGTGAAAAAATAATAGACCCAAATGCACCAACAGTAATGGTATACGCACATATGGATGTTATGCCGGTTGACCCTATCAATCTTTGGAATACAGAACCTTTTGAACCTGTTATTAAAGATGGCAAAATATGGGCACGTGGTGCCGATGATGATAAGGGTCAGTCGTTTATGCATGCCAAAGCATTTGAATACCTGGTGCAGTCGGGTGAATTAAAGTGCAACGTAAAATTTCTAATAGAAGGAGAAGAGGAAGTTGGTTCACCCAGTCTTCCTAAGTTCTGTGAGGATAATAAAGATTTGCTAAAATCTGACATTATCTTAGTTTCGGATACATCTATGATTGCACCTGATGTTCCATCAATAACAACAGGACTACGTGGTCTTGCATATTGGCAGGTAGAGGTAACTGGTCCCAATGTAGATCTTCACTCTGGCTTATTTGGTGGGGCTGTTGCAAATCCTATAAACGTGCTTTCTAAAATGATTGCACAAACAATGGATGAAAACGGGAAGATATTAATCCCCGGATTTTACGACGATGTAGTTGAAGTGTCTGACACAGAACGTGAAATGATGGCAAAAGCACCATTTTCGCTAGAGAACTACAAAAAATCACTGAATATAGAAGAGGTTTTTGGTGAAAAAGGATATAGCACCAACGAACGTACAGGTATCAGACCAACATTTGATGTTTGTGGTATTTGGGGAGGATATACAGGAGAAGGTGCAAAAACCGTTCTTCCTTCTAAAGCATATGCTAAAATTAGCACACGTCTTGTACCTAATCAAGATCACAACAAAATAGCCGATATGTTTGTTAAATATTTTGAGGAGTTAGCTCCTAAATCGGTGAAAGTAAAGGTGGAATATTTACATGGCGGTCCTTCATATGTTTGTCCAATTGATTTACCTGCATACAGAGCAGCAGAAAAAGCATTTATTGATGTTTATGGTAAACAACCAGTCCCAGTTCGCTCAGGTGGCAGCATTCCAATTATCGCTACATTCGAAGAGATACTCGGCACAAAATCAATATTGATGGGCTTTGGATTAGGATCTGATGCAATTCATTCGCCAAATGAAAACTTTCCGCTTGAACAGTTTTTTAATGGTATAAGAACAATTCCTTTGTTCTATAAATATTTTGCAGAAGAGATTAAATAATAGATTCACAAAAAATAAATGTTATGAAAATCTATACAACTTTATCACTAGCTATAAACGATTTAGCAAAAAAGGGATACACTTCTAACTTTAATATCAAAGATAACTGTTTGGAATGTCTCGAAAACAAGCTATTACTTAAACCTGATGAATTTGAGATTGATGAGGTGTATAGATTTCAGGAAATGTCTGACTTGGATAATGAAAGTATTCTTTATGCCATATCGTCACCTCGTCACAATATAAAAGGATTGTTGGTAAATGCATATGGCACATACTCCGACACTGCAACAACAGAACTCATAAAGAAGCTAGAATCTTCTAAATAGAGGTTTAAGATATTATTCATCAAGACATTAACTCCACTATCACAAAAGAAGTGTAGTGTGTAGATGATGTAACGGGAGTTAACGCGAGATAACCGGAAATAATTTTTCCGTTATCTATTTTAAGTGGTTTCTCCCGTTGCATTTTTTCATGAAATGCAAGAGCTGAACTCTCTTTCTTAAAGTACTCAACCGCAAAGTAACCTTCGCTGCCTGCGTCTATATATCTATCATAAAAGATATGCGATATTACCCCCATATTCATCCTTAAATTGATTTCTACACAGGGATGGAGTTTGTAAATATCACTATCATCTTCACAAATCATCATATCTACACCCACAAACCCGTTGTAATCAGAGAATTGCCTATCCAACCTCTGTTGAACAAACTTTCGCACTTCATGCAACTGTCTACCAGGAACATAAAACGACAACCTCTCTTCAATTACTTTATCAGAAATAAGTAAGTTTCCCGAATAAGCACCCGAAGAAGTTGTTCTGAATAAAGAGTATCCGGCAAACTCAGCTTTCCCTGAACTAAAATCAAACTCTAAAGCAAAGTCTGCCACTTTATTATAAACAGGTTCTGCTACTACTCCTCCCTGCTTTTTAATAACACGTTTACACCAATCGGTTTGCTTGTCGGTTATCTCTCCCAAAATCCAAATTAATCCTCTCCCGCTACCCGACAGAGGCATTTTGAGAACTTTATTGCCAGAGATAGATTTCAGGTATATCAGTAAATCATCTAAGTTTGTAAAATAATAAGATTCCCCAATTAGTCCGTTTAGCCTATCTCTTACTTCGCTTAATATTTCAACAGCGTTTAGTCTACTTGAGTAACTTCTTAACTTCTCCAAATATTTAATTGTGGGGAGATCTTTCTCATTTACACCCAAAAAGAGCATTTTATTCCTGATTAAAGGATTCCACCCCCATGGAACTATCTTCTTTCCTAAACAGTTTACTATTTCATTGGTAGTGATGATAGTGGAACTTACTGGAATAATTCTTTTTATATTTTCATAAAAGCATAAATTATCCTCACCATCTGCAATAACCTTAGAATCGTTTGTAAACCATAAAGGTAAAACAGCCAAATCTTCTCTCATCTTAACTATTGAAGCGGGGGGAGTGTAATTTGGACTAAAATCGGCTATAGCCAGATCATGATCAGGATTAAAAATATACAACATTCAACTATTTATACTCTTTAATTTCTATCTCACCCTCAAGTGCCAACATGGCATTTTCGGCCAATGCTCCCATCTCATCCTCTCCAGGATACAGATGCACAGGAGCAATTCGGTAAACACG
>CAYZHS010000224.1:0-3190 GCA_964478295.1 uncultured Proteiniphilum sp.
TCATAGGAAAAGAATAAATGTTTGAGTGAAACGAGTTATTTTTCTTTTAGTAATTGAGTCGTTGACAGGTCGAAGAATTATCACAGTCGAGAAACAACATTTAAAATCATAGGAAAAGAATAAATGATTGAGTGAAACGAGTTATTGTTATAAAATAAAACAAACTATTAAAAAAATAGAAAATATTATTAACTTTGGTTTTTGATTTTTTTAATCGATAAGAAACACATTTATAACTTACAAATTTATTATTATGATTATTGGTATACCAAAAGAAATTATGCAAGGTGAGGCACGAGTTGCAGCCACTCCCGAGACCGTAGAGAAATTTAGAAAAGCAGGCTTAACAATATTGGTAGAGTCGGGTGCCGGAGAAAAATCTCACTACTATGATATTCAGTATAAAGAGAAGGGTGCAGAGCTAATATTCGATCCGGAAGAGCTTTATATGAGATCCGATTTAATTCTTAAAGTGAAGGAACCCCTGTTTAATGAGAAAAAAGGTAAACACGAAGTTGACATGATGCATCAGGGTCAGCATCTGATTACATTTATTCACCCGGCTTCTCCCGTAAATCATGATATGGTAAGGAAGTTGGCTCAAGCAGGTGTAACTAGTTTGACGTTAGACGGAATACCACGTATATCACGTGCACAAAATATGGATGCGCTAACATCGATGAGCACTTGCGCAGGATACAAGGGAATTATTATGGCTGCAAACGATCTTACATTTTTTATGCCTCAGATGTTTACTGCCGTTGGAATGCTTAAACCGGCCAATGTATTGGTTGTGGGTGTTGGTGTTGCAGGGTTGCAAGCTTTGGCAACAGCAAAAAGATTAGGAGCAGTAACATACGCAATGGATATTCGTCCCGATGCTATAGAGCAATCTAAAAGCTTAGGAGCTAAAGTAATAGACACGGACATTCCTCACGATATAGCAGTTGGTGAAGGTGGTTATGCAAAGAAACTTCCCGATGAGTGGATATTGAAGGAGCGTGAAGAGATAAAAAAGGTTATTAAGGATATGGATATTGTGTTTTTGAGTGCTTTGGTGCCGGGTAAGATTGCGCCTGTTCTTATAACTGAAGATATGGTGAGGGATATGAAAAATGGTTCTGTTATTGTTGACGTATCTATAGACCAGGGTGGTAACTGCGAAATAACTACTCCCGGTGAAAAGGTAGTGAAGCATAATATCACAATTAATGGTATTAAAAATATTCCCGGACTAATTCCTACTAGCTCGACATGGATGTTTGCTAATAATGTTTTTAACTTGGTGACTTACCTCATGAAGGAGGGTGAGATTGTACTTGATATGAGTGATGATATTACTAAATCGATATTGGTGACTCAGAATAATGAAATTGTTCATGAAGGGGCACGTGAGGCGATGGGTATTTAAATTGAAATATTATGAATCCAGTTATATTAGTTGTTGCTTTTGTTGTAACCACGGTGGCGGGTTACTTTATAATTAAAAATGTGCCTAGTCTTTTGCATACGCCTCTCATGTCGGGTATGAACGCGCTGTCGGGAATTACAATATTGGGGGCTATAGCTGCGGTGGGGTTAACCTTCTTTGCCGAGAATAGTGCACACGTTGTTTTTGGTCAGATATTAGGTGGTATAGCACTTATTGCAGCCACTGTAAACGTGGTTGGTGGTTTTGGTGTTACTCACAGAATGCTTAAGATGTTCGACAAAAAGAAAAAAAGATCTGAATCATGAGCGAATTGGTATATTTTATTATATGTGGTGTACTGTCGATTGGTGTGCTTGTAGGTATATCATTGATGAGTAAGGTAAAAACAGCTATTGTAGGTAATCTTATTAGTGCTTTTTGTGTGTTACTGGGGGTTACTATAACTTTCTATTATAAGGAGATATATTCGGTTTGGAGCATCTTTCTGTTTATTTTGATTGGTGTTTTGATTGGAAGTATGCTTGCCAGGAGGGTTAAAATGATAGAAATGCCTCAGCTTGTGGCTCTGTTAAATGGTGTGGGGGGGCTTGCTTCGGCGTTGGTGGGTATTTTATCTTTTGTTGGTATTGGTATTGTTGTGAGCAGGTACCCGATGTTTGTAAGTGTTACGTCGCTACTGGCGGTGGTGGTGGGACTGGTTACTTTATTTGGTAGTGTGGTTGCTGCGGCTAAATTGCATAAGTTATTGCCTCAGAAGCCTGTTAAATGGAGGTATCATTCGGTTATTATCAATATATTGCTGCTTATTATTATTATTGGTGTTGTTGCTGCTACGTTTTTTGCAGGGGCCAGTTCTACAGTTTTATTTGTAGTGTTAATTTTGAGTATTGTGGCTAGTTCTCTCTTTGGTTATGCTTTTGCTATTCGTGTTGGTGGTGCAGATATGCCTATTACTATATCGCTGTTGAACTCGCTTAGTGGTGTTGCCGGGGCTATTGCAGGTATGGCGATAAACGATTTGCTGCTTGTTTCGGTGGGTGGTATTGTGGGGGCGTCGGGACTGTTTCTTACTCAGATAATGTGCAGGGCTATGAACCGGAGTTTGATGGATATTTTATTAGGAAAAACTTCTGTTGCCGGGAGCTCTAAGGAGGGTAAAGGTGCAGTTGTGAGTAAAAGTGAAGCTTTAACTGAGACTGTTGCAGATGCTAGTAATGAGGTAGTTGCGACTGCTGAGATTATTGAAACTGTAGATATGGTTGAAGAGAATGAACTTATTGATGAAAAGGTTGCAGTAACTGAAAGGGATAAAAGTGAGGTTCTTAAAGCTGCCAAATCTGTAATTATTGTACCGGGTTATGGTATGGCTTTGGCTCAGGCACAGCACTTGGTGAAGCAGTTGGCCGATAAGCTGGAGCAGAATAGTGCTGAGGTTAAGTTTGCAATTCACCCTGTTGCGGGAAGGATGCCGGGACATATGAATGTGCTTCTGGCCGAGGCTGATGTGCCTTATGATAAGCTTTATGAGATGGATGATGTTAACGATACGTTCTCTGAAACTGATGTGGTTATTGTAATTGGGGCAAACGATGTTATTAATCCTGCTGCACGCGATGCTAAAGATACTCCTATATATGGTATGCCTGTACTTAATGTAGACCAGGCCAAAGAGGTGTTTATCTGCAATTACGATCTGCAACCGGGATATGCAGGTGTGGATAATCCATTGTATGACAAAACAGAAGGGGTGTATATGAT
>CAYZHS010000225.1:0-3170 GCA_964478295.1 uncultured Proteiniphilum sp.
ACGGTTTATCTCCCGTTTTATCGCCTTGAACGATTTCTCCGGAAGCTTTATTTACAATAATAATATGATTGTCCTCGTAAAGAACGGTCATATCAGGTATTCATTCCTCCACAAACATTAATAACCTGTCCACTTATATACGAAGATAAGTCGGAAGCAAGAAAAAGGGCTGCATTCGCAACATCATCAGGTGTACCTCCGCGACGCAATGGTATTTGTTTTGCCCATTCTTTGCGTACTTCTTCTGAAAGCTGACCTGTCATATCGGTTATAATAAAGCCAGGGGCAATTGCATTTGCTCGGATTCCCCTTGATCCCAATTCTTTAGCAGTAGATTTTGCCAAACCAATCATACCAGCTTTTGATGCAGAGTAATTTGCCTGACCTGCATTACCTGAGACTCCTACAACAGAACTCATATTTACAATGCTACCTGATTTCTGACGCATCATTATTGGTGTAACTGCATGAATAAAGTTGAATGCTGATTTAAGATTTACATTAATAACTGCATCCCATTGCTGTTCAGTCATTCTCATGATTAAACCATCTTTGGTTATACCTGCGTTATTAATTAAAACATCAATTCTGCCAAAATCTTTCAGCACTTCGTCAACCAAATTATGAGTTTCCTCAAAATTAGCAGCATTTGAAGCATAACCTTTACACTTAACCCCTAAAGATGAAATCTCGCGTTCAGTAGCTAAACCCACTTCATCAATTGTCAAATCAGTAAATGCTATATTTGCACCTTCAGAAGCAAATTTCAAAGCAATTGCTTTACCAATGCCTCGTGCAGCACCGGTAACAAGCGCAGTTTTACCTTCTAGTAATTTCATATGATTTTAATTATATATTTTAAATTGAAATAAGAACAAAATATGTTCTCAAATACTTTACCATAAAAATCTCAGATGTTTTTATATTATTTTGTGTATAAACCTTTTAGTACAATATCAGATATCAACACTCTATCGCTTTTCTTGTTATAATCAAGCTTAATTACACCACGAATTGCCGGAACCTCCAGTCCCTTAAATGCATAGTGTAAAAGCTCAGCAGTCTGTTTAATATCGGAAAGATGAAATATTCCTTTTTCATAACCATCGCGTATTATAGTTTCAAGATAGAATATTTCTTTTGCATCGAATCCTTTCCTTACTGTTTCAACTTGCCATATATCTCTGAAGAAATCGGCTTTAAGTGTTCCATTTCTGGTTACTACGTCTTTAATAGCTTTTAACCTGGTAAAAGCAAGAAGAATTAACTTCTCGTCTGCTGGTATATCACGTTTAATTACTGCTTCAAGCTTCTTATATAAGACGTTTAATTCTGACTCAATTACAGCTTTGTAAATATCGTTTTTACTACTGAAATATGTGTACAAAGTGCGTCTACCCCTCTGTGAAGCTTTGGCAATATCGTTCATAGTAGTATTCTCAACACCCTGCTTTGCGAAAAGCTGTCGAGCTACATCTATCAAGTTTGATCTTGTTTTTGAGATTGCTGATGCCACTTTATTTTGCACATTTTAAATATATATGTGCAAAAATAAAACAAAGTTTCAATATAACACAACCATTCCGAATAAAAATTGCAATATCTTTACTCTACTTATCTCTGCTTTTCAATAAATCTGCTGCTTCACACACTTCATTGTACCACTCCTCACCAAATTTTCTTATCAGAGGTTCTTTTAAGAAACGGTATAAAGGAACTCCATTTTTCCTGCCTAAATCAACTGCCGGTTCACAAATAGACCACTTATGATAATTTACTGCTGTAAAACCCTCATACTCTGTAACTCTAATAGGGTAAAGATGACAAGAAACCGGTTTCTGAATAGAGATACGACCTTCTCTGTATGCGTTATCAATTGCGCATTTACATATTCCGTTTTCATCAAAAAAAGTAAAAACACACTCCTCACCTTTTATTATAGAAGTAACTAATTCGCCATCATAATCTGTATATGCAATACCTTGCTCATTAATTAAATCCTGTGCTTTAGGCGAAAGGTCATTCCAAATTTCAGGTAAAATCTCATTTATTTGAGTGAACTCTTCTTTTGTAATTGGAGCTCCTGATTCGCCATCTACGCAACATTGCCCTTTACACTTACATAAATCGCAAATAAATTTCTCTTCAAATATATCGTCAGATAATAGTGTCTGTTGAATTTGTATCATAATTAGTAATTTTTGAGGCTCTTTTATTATACTGTGCAAACAATGATATTGTTATAAACAGACTTATAAGAGCAAATATTATATATGAGGTAGTAATAGTTATATCCTCAATTTTGTTATACCATAAAGCGTCTCTCCAAAAGAAATCAACAACAATAACTGTAGCATTGTTTAGAAAATGCAACACTATAGGAATCCAAAGATTTCTTGTAAATAAAAACAGATAACCAAGTATAGCACCTAAAAACAGTCGCGGAAGAAAACCATAAAACTGAAAGTGCACTACACTAAATATAATTGCTGTTAGCCACACCGAAGCATGTCCATTTTTAAACCTCTCCTGTATAAATTGCTGCATTGCACCACGAAAAAACAGCTCTTCCGAAACTGCTGCAAGTCCGGCCACAACAATCAAATTTAATATTAAAGAGCCTATCGATCTGCCTGACAACAGTAAATTTGTAGTTTCCAAGGCTGAATCTTCCATTGAACGCATAACTTCTTCTACTCCACTCATCCATACCGGAAGAGTCATACCTTTATTCCATATAGTAAGAAATGAAGCAAATATATAGGAAAATATAAACACTAAAATTGCAAAGAGTATTTTCTTATTAAAAGATTTCCCTCTCTTTATTTTCAAATATTCCAAAGGCTCGCTACTAGTCCATGCCACTATTAACACCGCAGGCAAAGCAATTGCAAAAACTGATTGAGTAATTGTGGTAATGTAAATAAAAACCAACTCATTATTAATATCAAATATTGGAATTAAAAATAACAATTTAGAAATAATGGTTGCTATAAAAAGACCTATCAGCATAAATACAAACAGATATGCAATTTTAAACCCAGAAGTTGCAGAAGTAAGTAATAGGCGCATATTTATAAACGAAGAGAGTTTTTATTTTACTATAAATGAAATGCAAAGATACTATCATCTTGTTATAAAAACGAAACTTTTTAAAGGAGTCGCATTTT
>CAYZHS010000226.1:0-3155 GCA_964478295.1 uncultured Proteiniphilum sp.
TCCACATATTGCCGGCTATTCTGCTGATGGAAAATGGACTGCAACACGTATGAGTATCGAAAACTTAATTGGTTTTTTTAATTTAAAAACAAAGCCAAAGTTTCTGGAAATACCCCATCCTATCAATCCTGTTATTGATTTAGAAGCTGTTTCGGAAGCTGATCAACTTTCTCATGCTGTTTGGCATAGTTATAACCCGATAGATGAGAGCAATTTATTAAAGTTGCATCCTGATAAGTTTTACTGGTTCAGATCGAACTATCCGTTACGTAGAGAGTATAATGCTTATACTGTAATAAATGAGTTTGAATCAAACAGTAAATTATTAGAGAGTTTGGGCTTTAAGTTAAAATGAATAAATATTTAACTGAGGCAAAAAGTAACAAAAGATTATTTTATCAGAGAATACTGTTTGTTTTTAATCATTATTGAGTAAAAAATCAATATGTAAACTTTGTTTATCAGACAAATAATAGATAAATTTGTAGCAATATTAAATCAATGATAACTGTGTCTTTTAAAGCGTAATAATTTTCAAAATTAATTTATAATATTCTCATCATGAAAAGAATTTCTCGTTTATTATCACTGGTATTGTTACTGGGCGTAGCACTTTTTGCCACTTCATGTAGCAGTAAGTTAAAACCACTTTCGCAAAACAATTTCAATGTTACTCCATCTCCTCTTGAAACAGTAGGAAATCAGGTTCCTGTAACTATCAACGGAACATTTCCAGAGAAATGGTTCAGTAAAAATGCAATTGTTACGATAACTCCTGTTTTGAAGTATGGCAACAATCAAGAACTTGCCGGTACACCCTATAGTTTTCAGGGTGATAATATTTCAGGTAACAGAACTACTATCAGTAACGCAAGAGGTGGTAACTTCACTATTAACAGTACTTTTCCATTTGAAGAAGCAATGCGTTCTTCAGAATTGTATTTAAGGTTTGATGGCAGAGTTAAAAACAAACGTTCTAACTTACCAGATTTAAAGGTTGCTGACGGAGTTATTGCCACTTCTGCTCTTGCAGATGTTGCTACAACAAATCCTTCGGTTGCCCCTGACGGATTCCAGAGAATAATTCAAGACAAACAAGAAGCAAACATTATGTTTGTTATTCAACAGGCAAATCTTCGTCAGACCGAGCTGAACAAGCAGGATATGTATACTTGGAAACAGCGTGTTGAAGAAGCGTTTAAAGATCCAAAACAGAATGTAAATGTTGAAGTATCTGCTTATGCATCTCCTGATGGTGGTCTGTCGTTAAACGAAAGATTGGCAGCTCAGCGTGAAAAGAACACTTCTAACTACTTAGAGAGCGAGTTGAGCAGAAGAAACATAAATACTGATGTATTTGCTCACTACACAGCTCAAGACTGGGAAGGTTTCCGTCAACTTGTAGAAGCTTCTAATCTTCAGGATAAAGAGCTTATTTTGCGTGTATTGGAAATGTATCCAGATTCTGAAACTCGTGAGAAAGAGATCAAAAACATCTCTTACGTATTTGAAGACATTGCAGATACAATTCTACCACAACTTCGTCGTTCAAGAATTACTGCTAACATAGAAATTATTGGTAAGTCGGACGAAGAAATAATGACAGCATGGAAGAATAATCCTAAAGAATTGTCTGTTGATGAACTTCTTTATGCTTCTACTTTAACTGATGATGAAAGCGTAAAAGAGAGTGTTTATCAATATGTAACTGCCAATTTTACTAACGACTACAGAGGTTGGAATAACATTGGTACTATGTATTTCAAACAGGGCGACTATGCTAAGGCAGAACAAGCATTTAATCGTGCAGCTCAGGTAAGTCCTAACGCTCCTGAAGTAAACATGAATAAAGCTTTACTTGCTATCCTTAAGAATGATTTAACCACTGCTAACGAACTTCTTGGAAGATCGGCAGGGGCTGACGGACTTGGAGAAGCAATGGGATTATTAAATCTTTTGCAAGGTAACTATAATCAGGCTGTTAATGCATACGGAAACAGCAACACTAATAATGCTGCTCTTGCATCGCTATTAGTATCTGATTACAACAAGGCAAAACAGACACTTGAAGCTGTTGAGAATGCTGATGCTACAACTGCTTATTTATTAGCAGTAATTGCTTCAAGAACTAATAACTTCAACGATGTTGTTTCTAACTTAAGAACTGCAATTGGTCGCGATAGAACGATTGTTGCTAAGGCAATAAACGATCTTGAATTTGCTAAGTATCGCACTAACCAAGAATTCATGTCTTTATTGAAATAAGCTATTAATATTGATTTATAGCTAACGATATAAAATAGAAAGTGGACCATTGCGGTCCACTTTTTTTATTTAAGCCGATTCTCTTAATTCTCTGGGAGTAAATCCGGTTCTTTTCTTACAAAAATTATTGAAGTGAGATATGTTTTTAAACTTCAATATTGAGCTAATTACCTCATAGGCATAATTAGTATTCTTCAGCAAGTGAATCATCTCCTCTTCTCTAACATTTAACATCCATTGCTTTGGAGTTTCGTTGAACTGCTTAATGAAATGGCGACTAAATGTTTTTGTGCAGGCATAACCGCACTTCTTAGCAAGATCGGCTAATGTATCGGAACTTCTGAAATGCTTTAAAACAGCCTCTCGCAAACCAGATAAATTTGGATCATTGATAATGACGCTAACAATTAAACTCTTATCATTATCACTATATATATTAATCTTTTTTCCATCCTTAAAACTAAGAATACAAGATTCTATATTCACAAACACTGATGAAGATTGAACCGCTTCTTTCATTCCATTAATATTTAGTATTTCAAAGATTAATTTGAAATATTTTTAATACAATTGCTTTTCACATCTATTCTTTGATGGTTTGATATAAGCTCAACCGTGTTACTTTTCCTGCACGATTCTAAGCACCATGCTTTTATCTGAATTATCAGAAGAGCTTCTGGTTGATGCTTGAGGATCGGGGGAACTAGTTGCTCCCGAATTTGCCCACTGTTGCATAACATGTATAGAAAATTTGTACTCACGATTTCGATAAACATTATAATCTACTACTTCTAATGGCAGATTTTTAATTGGGAGTTCAAATGTTTTTATATTTGTGCTTGAAGTAATGTTTGAGTTTTTAAATCCAATTCCATCAACCGATCCTTTTG
>CAYZHS010000227.1:0-3152 GCA_964478295.1 uncultured Proteiniphilum sp.
CTGATCCGTCAGAACATCTCCATTAGTGTAATTTGGTGCGCTACCCAATACTCCCCTGTCCCAATCCTGAATTGCACCTGCAAGGATTTCACTTGCCGAGGCCGATGCACCATTAACCAACACCACCAATCTTCCACCGTTTAATTCATCATTTCCGGTAGCATTCATTGTATAACGTGGCTGATTCTTACCTTCGGTGTATACTATAACCTTTCCATCGCCTAGAAACTCATCCACAATTTCGTTAGCAGTTTGAAGAATACCTCCGCCATTATCGGTAAGGTCTAGTAATAGATGCTTCATACCCTGTTTTCGCAACAACTCTTCAGCATCTCTAAACTCCTTTGCAGACGAAATACCAAAACGACTTAATCTAATATACCCAACATCTTTGGTAACCATATAGGTAGCATCAATACTGGTAATAGGTATCTTATCGCGAACAATTCTAAACTCAATAAGATCTGACACTCCGCGGCGCTGTACTTTTACATTTACAGTGGTTCCTTTTGGACCTCGCAACATTTTTATTACATCCTGATTGTTTATATTTACACCGGCAATAAGTTTATTGTCGACATAAATTATTTTGTCTCCAGGCAAGATGCCTACCTTTTGAGACGGACCACCAGAGATTACCTCCATAACATAAAGAGTATCAGTTAGCATATTAAAAGAGATACCAATACCATCAAAATTGCCTTGTAGAGGCTCATTCATAGCTTTAACCTCCTCCTCATTAAGGTATGTGGAGTGCGGATCAAGTTCACTTAGCATTGCACGTATGGCTGCTTCTGTCAACTCCTTAGTGTTTGTATCATCTACATATAAACCATTAATAAGCTGTAGCGTACGCTCAAATTTTAATCCTTCGGGACTTGGTCTAAATTGCGCAAAAGCGCTTCCCGATGTCAGGATAGCGCTTAACATTAATAGAACTATTTTATTTTGCATTATTTCTTAATTGTGAATTTAATTGTCACTTATAGAGGTAGCCTTATACCTTTTGGAATAAATTGACTTACATCATGTCCATACCTCAACAACTCTCTTACATGTGATGAACTTACGTGTGTAAGAGATGGTTCGGTGAATAATACAAACGTTTCAATTCCCGAAATAGTTCGGTTCATATCAGCTATAGTCTTTTCATATTCAAAATCGATAACTGAGCGAATTCCACGAAGTATATATTTTGCACCTTTATCTTTGGCAAAATCTATTGTTAAACTATTATAGCTCTCGACTTTAACTCTCGATTCTCCTTTATAAAGTTCTGAAATAAACTCTAAACGCTGATCTAATGTAAAGTATGAACTCTTAGACTCATTTACTCCAATTGCAATGATGATTTCATCCATCACCAGCAACCCTCTTTTCACCAAAGATTCGTGCCCTATGGTGAAAGGGTCAAATGTACCCGGAAAAAGTGCAATTCTTTTATTCATTTCATTTAATTATGCAACCACATCCTCCTCTACAACAAGATTTTCTATAATAAATGTTTGTCGCTCAGGAGTATTCTTTCCCATATAGAATTCAAGAAGTTCTTTTAAAAGGTCTTCTTTTTTCATAGTAACCTTATCAAGCCTTATATCTTCACCAATAAAATTTCTGAACTCATCCGGAGATATCTCACCTAACCCCTTAAATCGAGTTATCTCGGGATTTGGACCTAACTCTTGAATTGCATTAACTCTCTCTTCTTCAGTATAACAATAAATTGTTTTTTTCTTGTTTCTAACGCGGAAAAGAGGTGTTTGAAAAATATAAACATGACCTTTTTTAATCAGGTCGGGGAAGAACTGAAGAAAGAAAGTGAGTAAAAGAAGACGAATATGCATACCATCTGTATCAGCATCGGTAGCAATAATAACCTTGTTATACCTAAGACCTTCCATCCCATCCTCGATGTTTAGTGCTGCTTGAAGTAAATTGAACTCCTCGTTTTCATAAACAATTTTCTTTGTGAGCCCAAAACTGTTAAGTGGTTTACCTCGTAAGCTAAATACAGCTTGAAGATTGGGGTTGCGACTCTTTGTAATAGATCCACTAGCTGAATCACCCTCAGTTATAAAAATTGATGTCTCCTCACGCAGGTCTCCTTTTGGATCATTATAGTGAATGCGGCAGTCGCGGAGCTTCTTATTATGAAGATTTGCTTTTTTAGCTCTGTCTCTGGCTAACTTTGTTACGCCTGCAATAGCCTTGCGTTCTTTTTCCGACTCTTGTATTTTTTTCTGTAGCGCCTCTACGGTGTCGGGATGTTTATGTAAAAAGTTGTCGAGCTCTTTTTTAAGAAAATCGTTTATATACTTGTTTACAGTTACCCCATTTGGCTCCATCTCTTTAGAGCCTAGCTTTGTTTTGGTTTGCGATTCAAAAACTGGCTCTTCAACCTTAATGCTGATTGCCGCAACAATTCCATTTCTAATATCTGAATACTCGAAATTTCGGGTATAGAACTCTTTTATTACACGTGCAGCAGCCTCTCTGAAGGCAGCTAAGTGTGTACCTCCTTGTGTGGTATGCTGACCGTTTACAAATGAGTAATATTCTTCTCCATACTGATTTGTATGAGTTATAGCAACCTCTATATCATCTCCTATAAGGTGAATTATTGGATATAACTCCTCATCTGTAAGATTCTCGTTGAGTAAATCTACCAAACCATTTTTGGAACTGTATTTCTTATCATTAAAGACTATTGTTAGACCGATATTTAAAAAGCAATAGTTTTTAAGCAATGGTTCAATATGTACTTCACGATAATTAAATTCTCCAAATATTTCCTGATCGGGTGTAAACTCAATACGAGTTCCGTTGGGGTTACTTGTTTTCTCAAGATCTTCATCAACTAGAACCTCACCTTTACTAAAAGAAACTGTTTTCGATTGACCTTCGCGGACACTAACCATTGAAAAGTGGGATGAAAGAGCATTAACAGCCTTAATACCCACACCATTTAATCCTACTGATTTTTTAAATGCCTTTGAGTCGTATTTGGCTCCAGTGTTCATCTTAGAGCAAACATCCTTTACCTTTCCAAGCGGAACCCCTCTACCATAGTCCTGTACAATTATACTCTCATTTTCTATTACTACCTCAATTGTTTTCCCGAAGCCCATCATATATTCATCGATGGAGTTATC
>CAYZHS010000228.1:0-3129 GCA_964478295.1 uncultured Proteiniphilum sp.
TTTAATGATCTTGAATCAACTAATATAGAGTGGCTGCCTAATAGATACAGATGTAAATACTTTATATTGCATAATAGAAACGACCTGGCAGTTGCATCTGCTTCATTTGATTTGCCTGCAGTAAGATTGCAAGCTCCGGTTTTTCCAGAGGAGAGTGGGTTTTATACGTTGATTGCTGCTCCTGATGATATGGATGTTTCTGAAATTTCTTACTCATCCGGTGGTATAGAAAAGTTTTATGAATATATAGCTCCCAGAAGTAAATTAGATATGGCTGTAAATAGCTATAGTTTTGAAGATATGCTAATTTACGGTCGAGAGGGCATTACACTTAAAGTAGGTGATGCCCGAACACTTGAGGCTATTAAAGAGTATGAATCGCCTTATTTTGAGAATATGACCTCTATTTCTGTTTCTCCAAACAGTAATAAGTTGTTGCTCTTTATTGGTTATAATTGGGGTTACAATATAGATAATAAGATTTATCTTTTTGATGATAAATATAATATAACCGGAACCCCTTTAGAAGTAGAAGCACCTAAAGCAAGTTCTAGATATAAAAGAATTGAATTGATTGATGATAAATTGATATTTATAGAAAGCTCTTTAGAAGGAGATGGTGTTAATTCATTTCAATGTCTGCTGAATGTCAATACCGGAGAGATTGTTGAAAAAATTGGAACTAGTATATATAACAATATAGATTTGTCGTATGACAGAAGAAGGCTTGCCGTAACAGATAGGGCAGGTTTTGCAGTTAATATATATGATATAAACGAAACAGGTTTTGTATTATATAAAAAAGTAGCATTAAGCCCTTTTTACAATCCTGACGACCTTCTTTTTTGTAAAATTAATCCTCAAAACCAAGATCAGATAGTTTTTTGGTCTACAACTGCAAATAAGGTATTAGTGTTGAATGTCGCAACAGAGAAATCAGAATTCATCGAAGGAAGTTTTGAAGGAATCGATCCGTTTACCGGCAGAATATTCAGTTTTGATGCCAACTGGTATAACAATAAACTCATGAATGTTTATAATAATTCAGATATTAACATGCCTGCATTTAGTTTCAGAGCACATACATATGGTTTAAATGCAATAAATGATTTCATTTTGATGTATCAGGGTGGTGTTAATATCTCAAAATATTTTAAATAATGAAAAGACTGTTTTTGGTTGTTTCCTTTTGTGTTACTATATTTAGTGTTAATGCGCAATTCAGATTTGATTATCATGCTTCTTATGCTGCATATAATATGAAGGATTTGAAAAGTCTTATGAATAGAATTAAGACAAGTGAGCCTTTTAAGAATCTTGGTTTGCAAACAGTAGAGGATTTTCCTGCATATGTTGCCCACTCTGTTAATATTGGGTATAGAGTGAATAGTCATGAATTTGGAGTTAAAAGTGGATTCTACAGTACAGGCGGAAAATTATCGGTGGCTGATTATTCAGGAAAATTAAACACTACACTAATTACGAATGGATATAGGGAAGGAGTTTATTATAGAAATTATTTCTATACTTCAACTGTGGAGGATGTTGATAAAAGGATGAAAGATAGATTCTCTTTTTGGGGTGAAGTCTCACCGGCATTACTTCTCTCTACATTAAAAATCAAAACAGTTATTTCGGATGTTGATTTTATGGAGGTATTGGAAGAGCCGGAGTATAATGAGAATGCTTATGCTTTACTTTTTCAATTAGGAGGAAAATTCTATATTACAAAAAATATTAGTTTAGACCTGGTAGCCGGGTACGATTTTTCATTTGGAGGTAATTATGATGGATTGAATGGTACTCCACGTTCAGATTGGAGTGGGTTGAGGTTAAGTAGTGGAGTGGGATTTTCTTTTTAAATAGATTTTATTTATCGCATTTTGGCAAAATCAATCGTAAACATGTTGTATAACATATAAATTGTTGTATCTTTGTATCGATTTAAATGGCAAGCGAGCTGTTTAGGTTCTTAAATAGCGGGTTGCCGATAAATCATAAGTTTAATTTTAAAAGAAAGGAAATATTATGACAATCAAAAACCTATCAAGAGAACAGATTTTGGATCAGATTAAATATCTGGAGCAAAACATTTCAAACGGATCTGCAATTTATCGTACACATAGATTAAACAGAATTCGTGGTTTGAGAGCAAGTTTGCGCTTAGCAAGCTAAGATGATCTTTCTAAAGATCTAAAAAATTAGAGCAGAAAGCAGGAATGGCCTGCAAGTATGCTGATGGATGTGAGTAGAGGCTGCCCGAAAGGCGGCTTTTTTTGTTTTACCACCATGAGAGATTTCTATTTGATTATTTAATCCTTTTTAATTTGTCTTTTTTTCAGTTAAAGGTGTAGTAATGTGTGATTATTATATATCTTTGTGTGGTTAAATAACATAAAGTAAAATAAAATATGGATTTATTGTCAGCAAGATTATTGGCTCTATCGCCTTCTGAGACTTTTGCAATGGCGCAAAAGAGCAATGAACTGAAAGCTCAGGGATTTGATGTTATTAATATGAGTGTTGGTGAACCCGACTTTTACACTCCCGATCATATAAAAGAAGCTGCAAAGAATGCAGTAGATGAAAACTTTTCATTTTATTCTCCTGTAGCAGGATTTCCCGATCTTAAAAAAGCTATATGCGATAAACTGAAAAAAGAGAATAACCTAGATTACACGCCAGCACAGATAGTTGTGTCGGGTGGTGCCAAGCAGTCGCTTTGCAACGTTATTCTTTCGTTAGTAGATAAAGATGAAGAGGTAATAATACCATCTCCTTACTGGGTTAGCTACCCCGAGATGGTGAAATTGGCTGAAGGAAAATCTGTATTTGTTCATGCCGGCATAGAGCAGAATTTCAAAATTACACCACAACAACTTGAAGAGGCTATCACACCAAAAACCAAGGCCTTAATTTTATGCTCTCCCTCAAATCCTACAGGCAGTGTATATACTAAAGAGGAATTACAAGCAATAGCCGATGTTGTGCCCAAGGGTATGCGGATTTGTGACCTTTTTGCCGGTTCGGGGTCTGTATCCCTTGGTCTTTGTGCTGAATGGAGTATTACGTCTGTTGATATTCAAGAATATTCTCCTGGGCGCTTTGGAAGCTCCTTTTTTCTTCCGG
>CAYZHS010000229.1:0-3120 GCA_964478295.1 uncultured Proteiniphilum sp.
TAAGATTGGTATTAAATTTAACAATAAGAAAAGAACCGAAGTTGCATCGTTTAATAACTACGCAACTTCGCCTTTGTGTACTTTTTTGCAAATATATTGTTTTTTTTGATTAAATTATTCAATATGCAAAATTTGGTTCTTTTCTGATAAAGTTTTATTTAATTTTGAGTAGTCAATTTCTTGAACAGTTTGCTTATTATCTATTGCTTGACAGGCAGCAACTGCAGCTGATTGTCCCAAAATCATAAAAACTGGCTCCATACGTATCGACCCAAAAGCTATATGACTTGAAGAAACACAAACTGGCACTAAAAGATTATTGCATTCGTCCTCTTTTGGGATAATAGAACCATAAGATATTTTATAAGGCTTACCTGGGTGAACCCCAACATCTCCTTCATTTTGAACAAAACCCTCTGCAGTAACATACCTTTGAGTATTATGAGAATCCATTGTATACGACCCCATTCCTATTGGATCTACTACGTTTATTTTGCCTAAAACTTCATTTTCAGTTGTTACATATTTCCCTATCATCCTTCTTGCCTCACGTATATATAATTGATGTGGCCAATTTCCATTATCTACAAACTCATCCTTGGCAAGTCCCCAATTGCTCATAGCATCTCTAACTTCTACCGGCACTCGGTCGTCTGTAGACACAAAATAGAGGAGCCCCATCTGATAATTCTTATGCTCTTCAATAATCTCCTTCCTCCGCTCATACGATGCTTCGGGATAATCATAATTCATTCCTATGAAATCGGTACTAAATGGCCCATGGTTATTAGTATCTGTTTTCCGATTTGGTATCATATCATATTTTTGAAACCATTCATTCCATCCAGACTCAAAAACACGTGCTAGAAGCTCATAATTAATTGGATTATAGTTGTCGGGCTTTTCAAAAGGAACTCTATTTTCCGGATGGTTACTCAAGCACATTCTGAAACAGTATGCTTGTACTTGATTATCGCCACTACAATTGCGTTGAATAGGTTCGCCTGAAATATATGGTAGTAATCCGCTGCTACTATCATTAGGAATTATATAAGGACTAATATCAGATTTAAAATAATGTCCATGATGATAAACACCAGCTTGAACCCCATTCCATTCTTCATTATAAACTTCACATGACTCTCTGCCAACTGTATAACTAACATTTGAGCTTGCCATTAAATCTCCCTCATATGTGGCATCAATAAACATTTTGCCTTTAAATGTTTTACCAGAAAGAGTGGTAAATGAAACAATATTGCCATTTTTCATAATTACCCCTGTTTCACGGTCTAACCACTCATCTCTATATACTTGAATATCATATTCATTTATAAAATCCTCAAAAATCTTCTCCGCTACATGTGGTTCAAAAATCCACATTGTCCTGTTTTCTCCATCCATGGCAGGTGTACCTTGACCTTTATTACCATATTCTTCATGTTTTTCCCACTTCCATGAATTTGAATCATTATAGTGATTCCATACCCTATGATAAAATTCTCTTGACAAACCTCCTATTACAGCTTTATTTCCAGTATCAGTAAATCCTAAACCACCAGAAGAGAGACCTCCCAAATGTGTATCAGGTGAAACTATTATTACTTTTTTACCAGATTTTACAACTTCAACCGCAGCAGTTACCGCTGCAGAGGTACCACCGTAAATAATTACATCAGCATTATAAGTATTGTTTCTTTCGCACGATTGCAGTAATATAACAACCGCTATAAACAGTGCAAAAGAGCATTTGAATAATTTTTTGTTCATATAAAACGTTGATTATATTCGTTAAAGAGTTTATTAAAGTTATGTATTTCAGAAAGTGTATCCATTATAAGAGTATTAGAAGGCAAATGTAAACAAAACTTCGGTATAAATAAACATTTTTAACACAATCAATTTCTCATGTAGTAAAATACAATCATATTTAATTCAGAACATTAAACTTTTATTTTTTAGTTTGTCTAAAAAACACCCAACTTGCGAAACTATCTATTAGATTAATACTTATCTATAGCTAGATTTCCAAATTGGGTGTATATAAACAACTCAAAGTTAATTCTTTTTGGGGTAGCTTGATATAGTAAAACTACTCCTACTGTGATTAATATATCACATAATCTGTTGGATTCGTTCCACCAGGAACCGCTTTAAAAAAGGCTAAGTCGCATAGAATTTTCACTTTCTGACCCAACATCTGACTGTTTTCTTTTAGATTAAGTGAAGCTAATACAGACTCACTTGAATTACTTATATCTATAGGCAACATTAATTTTATATCTGTTTCCGTGGCCTCTTCTGATAAAACTATACTATATAGTGCGCCATCCAATTCTGTATCTGTGTTTAAAGTTAATGAGGAGCCAAAACCTTCTGCAAACCCTGTAATATATCCTTCCACCCAAACAGCTACGGCAGGCTGATTATCTATGGCTTGTATTACAGTATATGGCTTTTCTATTGTTCCATTTCCTAAGTTTAGATCGGGCAATTCAGGGTCACCTGAAACCTCTGTTGTATCAGTTGACACGGGAGTAAGATTGATTACAGTATCGTCAATTACAACATCCCAATCTTTAATAGTGAATCCGCCGCTTATTAGTTTTACTTCTTCGTGTGTTAAATTCATAAGGTAAACTTGTTTAACATCGGGTAAAAGAGAGTGTTTTTCGGGTGTCCATACATAAGAGCCTCCATCTGGTATTATAATATTTACTTTCAAATCACTAAGATCTTGTCCCGGCAACAACACTGTAGAAGCTGTCAGCCTGTTGGCAATAGAGTCATAACTGATTACAGGAGAAACAGTTTGCATCTCTTCTCCAATCGTGACTGTACCATCTACAAGATTTAAACTTGCATTTATGCGAGCGTTATCTATTTCAACTTTTGCTCCTTTCAGGTTAATATCCTCGTTTGATGTTATATTTAACTCATACAACGATAAAACATGAACAAAATTTAAAGGAACAACTGGTAATTCCGAACTGTAACTATAAGCAGTTGCATACATTACATCAATTGCTGATCTTTGCTCCTGATCCGAAATATCTATTGGCAGTATGAAATCGCTACCCGTAGGGATGTAAGGATAATAGGCTACAAAATCGAGTTTAT
>CAYZHS010000230.1:0-3119 GCA_964478295.1 uncultured Proteiniphilum sp.
TGGAGACGGCAGCAAATGATGTCAGAGACAAAGTATCCGTGGCACAGAGGTACCTCCCGAGGGATGCCGACCCACCCACGGTTTCTAAGGCTGATGCCGACTCCGACCCAATTATGCAGATTACAGTTCAGAGCCCCATACGTTCGCTGCTTGAACTTTCAGAGATTGCCGATCTTACGGTGAAGGAGCGACTTCAAACCATTCCCAACGTTAGTGCTGTTGAGATTTGGGGAGAGTACAGATACGCTATGCGACTGTGGCTCGACCCTATCAGAATGGCCTCGTTTGGTATTACGCCAATGGATGTAAAGAGTGCGCTGGACAGAGAAAATATTGAATTGCCTGCAGGAAGTATAGAGGGCGATCATATTGAGCAGTCTATACGTACAATGGGACTTATGGAGACGCCTGAAGATTTTAACAATCTGATTCTTATTGAAGATGAGTTTCGCATTGTAAGGTTCAGGGATGTTGGATATGCAGAGCTTGATGCTGCAAACCGACAAAGCATTTTAAAAAGAAACGGAATACCAATGGTGAGCACTGTAATAATTCCTCAACCCGGGGCAAATCATATAAGTATTGCAGATGAGGTGAGGGTGCGCATGGATCAGATGCAGAAAGATTTACCAGAGGATGTAATTCTAGATGTTGCTTTCGACAATACTATGTTTATCAGGGCCTCAATTAGCGAGGTTGAGAAAACAGTTATTGTAGCCTTTATACTGGTGGTGTTTATAATCTTCTTCTTCCTCAGAAACATCAGAGTAACTCTCATACCCGCCATTGTAATTCCAATTTCGCTTATTGGCATCTTCTTTGTGATGTATTTGGCAGGATTCTCTATAAATGTACTCTCGATGCTGGCACTTGTGCTGGCGGTGGGACTTGTTGTAGATGATGCCATTGTAGTTGCAGAAAACATATACCAGAAGGTTGAGAGTGGCATGGATTCGGTTGAGGCCTCTATTGTGGGCTCAAAAGAAATCTTCTTTGCCGTAATTTCTACAACAATAACTCTAGTTGCCATATTCTTCCCCATTGTTTTCCTGGAGGGTATGACTGGGCGACTCTTTCGCGAGTTTAGTATAGTTATCTCGGGGGCTGTTATTATCTCAACATTTGTGGCGCTTTCTTTCGTACCGATGCTCTCATCGAAATTGCTTAAAAGTGGAAAGAAGAAGAGCAGGTTCTACGAAAAGACTGAGGTAATTTTTGAAGCTATGAATAGCTTCTACAACAAATCGCTTATAACTTTCCTTGGCAAGAAATGGTTGGTATTTCCAATTGTTATAATCTCAGGTGTGCTCATAGCAGTGTTATGGAATACAATTCCCGAAGAGATGGCTCCACTGGAAGACCGCTCTCAGATAATGATGAGAAGCTCGGCACCTGAAGGAGCAACTTATGAATTTATTCGAGATTATACCGATAGGATATCTAATATAGCCGATTCAGTAGCATATGAGAGAGAGTCGAACATAACTATGACTCGCGGTGGTTGGGGAATGGTGCGACTTGTTTTACCAGATATGAAAGAGCGTGACAGGTCGCAAATGGAAATTGCCAACGAGATATCAGCAGCAGTTAGAAACGAAACAGCGGCACGAGCTTTTGTTCAGCAGCAGTCCACTTTTGGCGGTCGCCGTGCCGGCATGCCCATTCAGTACGTACTGCAAGCTCCCAATATCGAGAAGCTACAAGAGTTTATACCCCCCTTCCTCGAAAGGATGAATGCAAGTCCCTACTTTCAGATGGCCGACGTAGACCTAAAGTTTACCAAGCCCGAGACTCGCATTATTATAGACAGAGATAAAGCTGCACTGCTTGGTGTCAGCACCAGAGATATTGGTCAAACCTTGCAATATGCTCTAAGCGGACAGCGCATGGGCTATTTCTACATGAATGGCAAGCAGTATCAGATATTGGGTGAGATTAATCGCCAGCAAAGAAATACACCGGTAGACCTTCGCACTATTTATATTAAAAACAATACCGGACAGATGATACAGATGGACAATCTGGTGAAGCTAGAGGAGTCGGTTGCACCTCCGCAGCTGTTCCGCTATAATCGCTTCAACTCTGCCACTCTTACTGCAGCACTGGCTCCCGGTTATTCGTTGGGAGAGGGACTGGAAGAGATGGACCGTATAGCAGCCGATGTACTCGACGATACATTCAGGACTGCACTTGAGGGTGAGTCAAGAAACTTCCGCGAGAGCTCTTCGAGTCTATTGTTTGCATTTGGATTGGCCATCTTGCTTATTTTTCTTGTTATGGCTGCACAGTTCGAAAGCTTTAAAGATCCGTTTGTGATTATGTTTACCGTTCCACTGGCACTGTTTGGAGCTCTGCTGTTTATGTGGATATTTGGTATTACGCTTAATATATATAGTCAGATTGGAATTATAATGCTCGTTGGTTTGGTTACCAAAAATGGTATTCTAATAGTGGAGTTTGCAAATCAGCGTCAGAATGCCGGACTCGATAAGTTGAGTGCTATAGTTGAGGCATCAATACAGAGGTTGCGCCCAATTCTTATGACTAGTATTTCTACTGTACTGGGACTGCTTCCTCTGGCTCTTGCAACGGGCGAAGGGGCCAACGGGCGTATAGCGATGGGTACGGCAGTAATAGGTGGATTGCTAATATCAACTCTGCTCACGCTATTCCTTATTCCGGCAATGTATATATATCTTTCTACCGACCGTAATATGGCAAAGGAAAAGAATAACAATCAACTATTAAACAATTAATAATGATACTTTTTACACAGTTAAAAAGAAGAAACATATTTACTGCATTGCTTATTTTATTAACAGCAACTGTTAATGCTCAGGTGCAGAAACCACCGGTGGTTAGTAAAGTATTAAACCTGCAGGAGTGTATTCAGATTGGACTTGAGAATAATTTCGATCTGCAAATTGTACGTAACGAGGAGCTTATATCAGATAATAATGTCTCCATCGGTAATGCAGGATTTCTGCCTGATGTTAATATCAACTCCGGCTACAACATCCGAAACAGCAACTCTAGCCAGTTGCCCGCCAGTGGTGGCGAAACAGTGGAGAGTCGCAACTCAAACACGCAAACTTTCGACGCCGGTGCCAACCTCAACT
>CAYZHS010000231.1:0-3115 GCA_964478295.1 uncultured Proteiniphilum sp.
ATTATCACCTCCCACACCCGACTGTTTAAAGTCGATATGGAGCCATGTTTTGTCGCCTCTTAAAGGATTATCAGAATGATTCTTACCGGAGGGTTTAGAATCGTTAAGAGCCTCTGTTGAATAGTTCTGAATATTGAAGTTAATCAACGGCATACCATTGAATTGTACAGCACCTTTGCCGGATATTGCCTTCACCCAGCGAACATCGGTTTTATTGCCATTCTCTTGTGGCATAACATGCATGAAATGCTGATCTTCTACTCTCCCTTTGTATATTCCAACGAAGGCCGATTCTTTTCTATCGTCGTACGATTCGTGTGGTCCTCTTCCGTACCATTCCACCTCGTCGAAATGTGAGGGCAGGGCAGTTCTTAACCCCACTCTTGCCAAAGGTGGTATTTCGTCTGGTATGCTCAACCAGTTCTCAACAGTTATCATTCCATTACCATTTACAGTGAAATGAGCCTCATATGTAATCTCTTCTGATGAGGTTTTTATACCGTTCTTTACATATACAATAATACTGCCATCATTTATTTTGTTATATGTTATATCAATGGGTCGTATTTCGTTTTTATCCAGACCAGCCTGTCTCCAACGGTCGGCATAGCTGCGTTTACCTCCTCCTTCGTCATTATCTGTTGGCACTCTCCAAAGGTAGGGAAGTAATGTTTCTGAAATCACCTCTTCATTGTCATAAATCAGTTTACTCAATCCACCTTTAGCTTTATCAAATGTTACAGAGAAGTTATCTCCTGTTAGAATTATTGTATTGTTTTTTTCTGAAACCTTCAGTTCAGGTAGCGAAATAAGATCTGTTTTCTCCTTCACATAGTGGTTTAATCCAAAATCAATCTGTTCTCTTGCAACAACAAAACCTGCATCGGCCCATAGGTTGTTTTCTTTAAGATGAAAACTGAAGTTCATGAAATACTCGTTACCCGGAACAATTGCAGCTCTATCAAATTTAACCTCCATTAGTTTACTATCAAGAGGATTGATGTTTAAATCGTCAACTCTACCCCTCTCTACTACTTTACCATTCTCAATTATCTCCCATTGCATATAAATATCATTTGCATCAGCAAAATAGTTCTCATTTGATATAGAGACGATTCCTGTATTGATATCTATATCTTTTACATTGAAATATTGATATACCTTTTTCAATTCCTCCATTTCAGGCTGAGGAGTTCGGTCGGGATTTATTAAACCATCATTTGTGTTCGATCCATCACTATAGTTAATAATATTCCAGTACTCCCTGCCATTTTCATCTTTTGAGCGAAGAGCTTGATCCATCCAGTCCCAAGTAAAGCCCCCCTGAAAGCGATCATATTCATTATATAAATTCCAGTATTTTCTGAAATTACCTAGACTGTTGCCCATAGTATGAGCATATTCACAGATAATGATAGGACGCTCTGAGTCCCAGTTATAATAATCCTCCAGATGCTTCATCGAGGAGTACATGTCTGATATTATATCATATCTGTTAAGAGAATGTGCATAAGCCGGATTCTTAGATTCGTAATGAATAGGTCTTTTCTCGGGGTCAGCTTCTTTCATAGCTTCATAAGCATAATCGAAGTTTACACCCCATCCCGATTCGTTGCCCATAGACCAGAACAAAATTGAGGGATGATTTTTATCTCTGAGCACCATATTAACATTGCGTTCTACAATCATCTTTTTCCACTCTTCCTTTTCACCAACATAATAGCCTCTTTCCCATAAACCGTGACTCTCCACATTGGCTTCATCCATTACATATAGTCCGTATTCATCGCAAAGTGTGTAAAATTCGGCATTATTTGGGTAGTGACTTGTACGCACTGCATTAATATTGTGCTGCTTCATTAAAACTATATCTTCAATCATCTGTTCGCGAGTAACGGTGCGACCGTTGTACATGTCGAAATCATGACGGTTTACTCCTTTAATTTTAATTGGCAATCCGTTCACAAGAAACAGTCCGTTCTTTATTTCTACTTTTCTGAAACCTGTGTTTATTACAAACGATTGTAATGTTTCGCCATCCACCTTTTTTAATTCGATGCCTACTTTATATAGGTTGGGAGTTTCTGCAGTCCATTTCAGAGGATTATCAATCTTAGAGGATAGGTTTATCTTGTGTTCTGCTCCCTTTTTAATTTTAAAAGGCGAACTGTTTGATGTAGAGATTACATTGCCTGAATAATCTTTTAATGTTGTTTGAACTATATAGTTCTCATTAGATCTTACATTAATATTCTCAACATCAACTTCAATATTTAGTACAGCATCGCGATAATCATTTACCAATTCAGAGAATACTGTGAAGTCGCGCATTCTAACATTAGGAGTAGAGAAAAGATAAACATCTCTGTAAATACCACTTAGCCTCCAATAGTCCTGATCTTCGAGGTAACTTCCTTTAGACCAGTTTAAAACCTTTACAGTTATCTCATTTTCTCCTTTTGTGATAAATCTTGTAATATTAAATTCAGAAGGAAGCATGCCATCTTCATGATAACCAACCTCTTTTCCATTTATCCAAAGTGTCATGGCCGATTGTACTCCGGCAAAGTGAATATAAATCTGATTGCCATTCCAGCTATCAGGTACAGTAAATATTTTCTTATATACACCTGTTGGATTATAATCCTTGGGAACAAATGGAGGATTTGGTTCAAAAGGGTATTTAGAGTTTGTGAAATATGGAGGATCGTACTTCCCATCGTTTTGCAGTTGCCAGTTTGAAGGAACAGCTATATTGTCCCAGTTAACATTTATACCCTCTTTATAAATATTATCAGGTACTAAGCCTGGGTTTTCGAAATAACGAAATTTCCATTCTCCATTAAGTATTTTAACCTGTTCAGAATGTTCCAAACGGTTGTTTTCCCAGGTTAGCTTTTTGAAAGGGATATATGAAGCATGCGCTTTTTCAGCATTAACCTGAGTTATGTTAGTATCTTCCCAAATGTTCTGTGCGTAAAGGCCATATACCAAAAAGGCAAAAGCCAGAAGAAATATTGTTCTCTTATTCATTTTATTCAAATTCAATTATAAATCGTTATTTACTCCTTTTTCCTTCTCTTTCTCTAGAATCAGTCTCATTATTTCTAATCTT
>CAYZHS010000232.1:0-3057 GCA_964478295.1 uncultured Proteiniphilum sp.
CCTTGAACAGACTCCTCCTGAGCTATATGCCGATATAGTTCGTAATGGAATATATTTAACAGGTGGTGGAGCTTTGCTGAGAGGTTTGGATAAGAGGCTCACCGAGAAGATTGGTATTCCATTTCGTGTAGTTGATGATCCTTTGCATATTGTGGCAAAAGGAACAGGTATTGCTTTGAGAAATATTAATAAATTCAGCTTTTTGATGCGTTAATGCGCAATTTATTCAACTTTATTATAAGAAATAGTCACTGGATGCTTGCAGTTTTGCTAATAGCATTCAGTTTCTATCTCGTATTTGCACATAATTCGTATCAGAGAAGTGTTTACCTTACTTCTGCAAATAGTGTGATGGGATGGATATATAATGTCTCCAATGATGCTATTTCATTTATACATTTAAGAAAGAATAATCAACAGTTATTGGAGAAAAATGCAACTTTAGAGAGAGAACTTTACGAGCTTAAATCTCAGATGACTAAAAAAGCTGATGCTGACACGACTAATCTACAGGCTTTTGTAACTGATTCTGTTACACAATCTCAGTTTAATTTTATTCCTGCAGAAGTTGTAAACTTAAGTTTCTCCGGAGCCAATAATTTTATTACTTTAAACAAAGGATTGAATGATGGAATAAAACCAGATATGGGGGTGATTTCTCAAAGAGGGGTAGTGGGAGTAGTTTCAAACGTTACAGCAAACTTTTCTTTAGTTATACCAATAATTAATCCAATGTTTAGGTTAAGTGCCAAGTTGAATAATTCCAGCAATTATGGTTCTCTGTCGTGGGACGGGGAAAATGTTAAAGAAGCACAATTGAACGAGTTGCCTAAGCATGAGGTCTATAATGAGGGGGACACTGTTGTTACTAGTTTCTCTCGTATTTTTCCAAAGCAGCTTATAATTGGCTTTGTTAGTAGTATGGGCGATTCAAAAGATGATAATTTCAACTCATTTACAGTAGAACTCGCCACCGACTTCAGTTCTATACAAAACGTTTTGGTTATAAGTGATAAGTATTACGAGGAGCAAAGAGAACTGGAGAAATCATCCGAGAGATAAGCTTAATCAATAAGAATTTTAAAGTATGAAGGTAAGATATATACAGGAGTTCTTTTTATTTGTTTTTCTTATATTGTTTCAAGCTTTACTGCTAAACAGAATTAATGTATTTGGTTATGCAACGCCGGTTCTATATATCTATTTTATTTTAAAATTGCCATTTGGCAGAAATCCATTTTATACTATTATATCAGGTTTTCTAATGGGTTTAATTATAGATGTTTTTCTTAATACTCCCGGTATGAATGCTGCAGCTACTACTATTGTAGCTACTTTTAGAAAACCTATACTCAATCTCTTTTATGATAGAGAGATTTTTGAAGACTTTATACCAGGTATCAATACTGGTACTTCACAATTTGTGAGGCTAACTGTTTTTGTGGTATTACTACATTTAACATTTCTGTTTTTTATTGAATCATTTACTCTATTTAATTTAGTTAATACATTAATAAGAATAATAAGTTCATCTTTTATTTCTATACTAATAATAATTTCGTTAGATGTATTAATTTATAGGAAAAAATCAAGTGAGCAATCCTAAGAATTTGGCAAACAGGCAATACGTTATTGCAGCCTTGGTAGTGATAATTGGTGTAATATATCTCATACAATTATTTAATTTGCAGATATTGAGTCCGCAATACAGGGACTATGCCGATAGTAATGCTTTCTTAAGAAGAACACTTTATCCATCCAGAGGAGCAATATATGATAGAAACGGAGAACTTCT
This sequence comes from uncultured Proteiniphilum sp., assembly GCA_964478295.1. Classification (GTDB taxonomy): domain Bacteria; phylum Bacteroidota; class Bacteroidia; order Bacteroidales; family Dysgonomonadaceae; genus Proteiniphilum. Next base: position 1,796 of record CAYZHS010000232.1, read on the forward strand.
TGTCTATAACAGACCCACCTATGATGTGATGATGGTAGTTAGAGAGATGACAAGATTCGACACTCTGGATTTTTGTAAAACTCTTAATATCGACATTGAAAGGTTTTATGCGCTTGAAGCCGACATGAAAGATCGTAGAAGAAATCCCGGATACTCTTCATATACCCCACAACTTTTTATGTCGCAACTCGACGTAGAAGAGTATGGACTATTACAGGAGAAACTCTATAAATTTCCAGGAATATATATTCAAAGTAGAACTGAGCGACAATATAACTTCCCAAACATGGGTCTCATTCTGGGTTATGTTGCAGAAGTTGATAAAAATAAAATGGCATCTGATCCTTACTATGTGAGGGGCGATTATGTTGGGAAGTCAGGAATTGAACTGTCTCACGAAGAGGATTTAAGGGGTGAAAAGGGAGTTGAAATACTCTTACGCGATGCACATGGCAGAGTGCAGGGTCGTTACGACGAAGGTAATCAGGATAAAGCACCTGTTTCGGGAAAGGATCTGACGCTTGGTATAGATATTGAATTACAGGCATATGGAGAGTTATTGATGCAAAACAAGGTTGGGAGTATTGTTATGATTGAGCCATCAACTGGTGAAATCTTAGCGATGATTTCAGCTCCAACATATGACCCGGCCCTACTTACAGGTAAAGATTTTGGTAAAAATTACCAGAACCTTGAGAATAATCCGTATAAACCCTTAATAAATAGATCTATTGCGGGAACATATCCACCTGGTTCGACTTTTAAAGCTGCTCAGGGATTGGTGTTTCTTCAAGAGGAAATAATAACACCTGAAACAATGTTTTCATGTTACGGTGGTTATCCACCACTCGGTGGCAGACCCAGATGTCACGGACACTATTCACCATTAGCAATTCAATATGCACTGGCAACATCTTGCAACTCCTTTTTTAGTTATGGTTTAAACTATATGCTAAACAATAGAACAAAGTATGCAAATACCAGAGAGTCTTTTGATGTATGGAGAGATTATATGGTAAATATGGGGTTTGGGTATCGACTTGGTGTTGATCTACCTTCAGAAAAAAGAGGTTTTATTCCAAACAGTAAATTTTACTCAACTGTTTTTAATACCGAAAGATGGCATGCTCACAATATAATTTCTATATCAATTGGTCAGGGTGAGATATTAACCACTCCACTTCAAATAGCAAATTTGGGTGCAACAATTGCTAATAGAGGCTTCTATTATACTCCACATGTTGTCAGGGATGTTAAAGGAA
>CAYZHS010000233.1:0-2990 GCA_964478295.1 uncultured Proteiniphilum sp.
AAATTACTAAAAATATTTCAATCCCACTCAATTTAGTTTGCAAATTTACTGAATTTATCAATTATAAGCTACTTCATCATGAAAAAATTAATAAAATAGAGTTTATTCTTCAAACATCTATATTATGTTTAATCCAAACATCCTCTTAACATTCTCATTAGTAACCTCTATAACATTTATATTATCCACTTCCCAAATCTCAGACAGCTTATCAACTATGAAGCTTAAATATGAAGATTCATTACGTTTACCTCTAAATGGAACAGGCGTCAGATAAGGTGAATCTGTTTCCAGCAAAAGACGGTCTTTTGGGCAAGACTTAAGAGTATCGGCCATTCCTGAATTCTTAAATGTAATCACTCCATTGACACCAACCATAAAATTATCGAGCTGCAAAATACTATCCAACTCATCTTTGGAGCCTCCAAAACTATGAAACACACCTCTTAACGAACTATCACCTACCCTCTTTATACTATTTATAACCTCTTCAGTTGCATTTCTAAAATGTATCGACACTGGCAGGTCTTTTTCCGAGCTCCATTTAAGTTGCTCCTCAAAGGCGGCAGTCTGTTCAGCTTTTAACGATTTATCCCAATATAAATCTATACCGATTTCACCTATGGCTATATAGTTACTACTATTAAGTTCATTATAAATAAAGTCGAGTTGCAGTTCCCAATTAGCAGTTACACTTGTTGGGTGAAGTCCCATCATTGGACTGAATATTTCGGGATATTGCACGACACATGATTTCAATTCAGCAACAGACAACTCATCAATGTTAGGTAAAAGTATCTTTTTTACCCCTGCTTTCTTGGCCCTTGAGACAACCTCTGCCAAGTCATTCTTAAATTCTTCCGTAAAAATATGAGCATGCGTATCTACCATATCATTCAACTATCTCACCTTTTCTATAATAGTATACAATACCATATTCTCTATTTCTGTCTAAGCGATTTTCAGCAGGCACATCCATGCTGTTTTTCTCAACCTCCTCCCAAATGTCTAAAATCACCTTATCTACCTTTTCACGATATGCAGCAACCTCATCCATTACTCTCAGTGTGCTTTTTTGATGCAGTTTCTGAGTTTGATACCCCTCTTTAAAGATTGAAAACATCACATTCACCTTAGCTATAGATGGATTATAGATTGGAACTCCTCCCTTAGAAATACGTTCATTCTCACCATCAATTATTTTATTGCCCCATTCAAGTATCAACTCATTTGAATTAAGGTCGGGAACAACCATATTTGAATTATCAAGATTATAATACTCTAATTGAGACTCTTTTATTTCGGCGCGCAGAACAGACATATACAACACCTGAACAAAGTGAGAAATATACATCTTAGCATTTTTCACTTTGGTCTGAAAAGTTTTATTAGCCTTCACCTGAATATCTTGCATCCTGCGATACCGAGAACAAAGAGTTTCAAAATGTGCTAATACTGATTTTGCATCTGACAAAGTCTTGGTGCTAATCTGCAACTCTTTATAATCTGTATTATCAGCTTTCTCAATAGCAGTTTTTAGTGCTTTAATTCTAGCGGTGTCGGTGTTTGGTAATCTTCTGTATGGCATTCCGACTATCTCTTTTTTAATAAATACTATTTTTCTCTGTACATCAGATGCTCCGAAAGAACAATAAGATCAGATTTACGTGCATCCGGCACATTTATTGAGGATAAACAATCCAAAGATGCAAGGTAATATTTTTCTATCAGATTTTCCACTAAAACCTTCAAATTTAATTCATCGTAAATATTTTTAACTGCACTAATTTTCAACTCCGGATCAAAATCTTTAGCAGTTAGCCATCTGTCCAGCTCAGTTTTTTGTAACACATCAGAGCTCTTTAGTGCTTTTATCAACAGGTAGGTTTTTTTATTACTTAAGATATCACCACCCGGTTTTTTCCCAAAAGTTTTGAAATCGCCATAAACATCAAGTAAATCATCTTTAAGCTGAAAAGCAAGACCCAAATTAAGTCCAAACTGATACAATGCTTCGGCATCTTCCTTTTCAGCATCCGATACAATTGCACCTAGCTTTAGAGCTCCACCAATAAGAACTGCAGTTTTTAGTCTGATCATGTTCAGATACTCATCCTCAGCAACATCCATTCGTTGCTCAAAATCCATGTCAAACTGCTGCCCAATACAAATATCCATAGCAGTATCAGAAAAGACTTCCAACAATTCAGGCAAATACTTATGTGGTACTTTTGCGATATATTTATACGACTCAATAACCATTGCATCACCCGATAATATTGCCGTATTTGCATCCCACTTTTTGTGAACAGTTGCACTACCACGGCGCAGATCTGCTTTATCCATTAAATCGTCGTGCAACAAAGAGAAATTATGAAATATCTCAATTGCTATAGCAGGGTTAACTGCAACCTCAATATCTTTTCCAAAAAGGTCGGCAGCCAGTAAAGTTAGTATCGGACGTACTCTCTTGCCACCCAATGAGATCACATATACCGGTGGATCAAAAAGGGTACGTGGCTCCTGGTTAATTAATACTTTTGAAAGCTCATCATTAATCCTTTTCTCAAGAAAGTCTATTCTGGGGTTCATAGTCGATTTAATTTTGCAGAATGTATAAATTTAAAAAAGCTGCTTCTCGTATTCGAAAAGCAGCTTCTTTTTAAAAAATCTCAATAATTAGTTTTGAAGGCGGAATACAACAGGCAGTGTAAAGCGTACACGTACTGCCGATCCTCTTTGTTTACCTGGTTTCCAGCGAGGCATTTGCTGAATAACACGAACAGCTTCCCTATCCAACGAAGGGTCAACTCCTCGTACTACCTGAACGTCAGTAATGCTTCCATCTCTTTCCACAACGAAGTTACAAATAACCCTGCCTTGTATGCCGTTTTCCTGTGCGATAACCGGATATCTGATATTATCGCTAAGAAACTGCATCATTGCAGCGTTTCCTCCGGGATATTCAGGCTGTTCTTCTACAACCACAA
>CAYZHS010000234.1:0-2988 GCA_964478295.1 uncultured Proteiniphilum sp.
AAAATTAGACTTAATATAATGGGAAAGATAGATTTAAAGACATTAGAAGTATCAGGAAGATTAGGACCGGTTGTTACCTATGTTACCAAAACAGGAAAGCAGGTATATAGAAAGTATTTTGTTCCAAACGATCCAAAAACACCCAAACAGCTTGCATATCGAATGAGGTTTTCGCTTGTAAACAGCAGTCTAAAGCCACTCTGCAAAATCATTAAGGATGGTTATAGCAACAAAGTAAATGCCTATAGAGCAGTAATCTCAATGGTCTTAAAGAATGCCGTGGAAGGTGATTACCCCAACTACAGTATCGACTACAGTAAAATTCAGATTGCCGAGGGGCAGCTGCTGTTACCTGGTGATATCACTGCTAACATTGATGAAGAACAGGGTTTGTTAAAGCTATCATGGAATACTCAATCAAGTAAAAACAGTGAATTCAATAAACCGGATGATAGACTTAAATTTATTTGCTTAGACCAAAGCAGACAAAAAGCGTTTGTTAATAACAAATCACCACGACGGAGCGTAGGCGAAGCTGTTGTAGATATTGCAAAGTTGATAGAGGCTGATGAATTACAAATAAACGAGAATACAAAAAAAATAAACCTTAGCGAATTACATTTCTGGGTATACGTTACATCTAGCGATTATACCAATAATTCGGAGAGTGTGTACTTAAATATCACTACTAATTAAAAGGAGTTATATGTTCATAAACAGGAATCTAGGTTTCAGTATCGAATAAGAAGTGTAATATTACTCCCGCTTTGTTTTTACGAAACTTCGTTTGTCAAAAGAAATTCATACACAAGTTGATAGCTGTGTAATCAAAAGCATAAACTTTCCTTCAATTTCAGAATATTTCACTATCCTTTTTCACACAATTAAAATACACATCACTAAGAATTGCGAAATTGCGTTAATCGATAGCTGTGATTGACACATATTAAATAAAATAAATTAATCATGGTGATGAAATAAAGAGTATATAACTATATATTAGCGTTTATTGAGAATTAGTCTACGTAAAATAAGTAATACTAATACTGTTTTAATGTTTATTTCGTATCCTGTTGTTAATAGTAAAACACAAGACAACAAGTGAATTAAAATTACTAGTCTGTTTAACCATAATATTAAGGATTGCATGAAATCTAGAGGAAATTTCATAATAAGTAGTTTAAGTGCAGGCATATGCACTAAAAGTGTATTATGGTTGGATGATAATGTTTTTTCAAATTCGTCTGAATCCAGTGCAAATGCATTTAAGTACTCTTTAACAGAACGTGCACTGCAAATGTTTAAGAATATTTCTTTCAATTAGCCAATGAATCTGATAGATCCTTTGAAGGAGGATATGTTCAGTAACTACAAATAATAATCATTGTATTTTAAAACAGAATATTTAAAATCGTAAAGTAGAAATTATGGAAGAAAAAACAACTCGAAGAGATTTTCTTAAAAAATCATCCATTGCAGTAGCAGGAATGTCAGTTGCAGGGGTTGGTAGTTCAACTGTTGCTGCGCCGATTATCGACACGAAAAAAAGAGTAATAGGAGCAAATGATAAAATTCGTGTAGGATTCATAGGAGTAGGTAACCGTGGTACTCAATTACTGCATCTTTTTATGGAGCAACCAGATTGTGAAGTTGCCGGTTTGTGTGATGTATATGAACCTTATGTTACCAGAGATTACTCTACTGTACTTGACCGATATAAAAAGGATATGGGGTCAAGAATACCTAAAATGGGAGAGAATTTTCCTTCAAACGTAAAGCAGTTCAAAGATTATCGCGAAATGCTTGACGATAAAAGTATCGATGCAGTTTGTATTGCAACACCCGATCACTGGCATGCACTTCAAACTATTGATGCAATAAATGCGGGGAAGGATGTATTTGTTGAAAAGCCACTGTCAAAGACAATTGCAGAAGGACGTAGGATGGTAGAAGTTGGTGCAAGCAGTAGACAGATTGTAACTGTAGGATTGAACAGACGTGGTGCACCAACGTTTCAAAAATTAGCAAAAGAGATTCCAGCAGGTAAGATAGGGAAAGTTACTTATGCCTCAGCATGTCATGTAAGTAATATGTATCCAAATGGAATAGGTAAACTACAGCCGGAAACTCCTCCAAATAATTTTGATTGGGATATGTGGTTGGGCCCCAGAGCATATAGGCCTTATCAGTATAATATTGCACCATATATGTTTCGTTGGTGGGAAGATTATGCAAATCAGATTTCTAATAATGGAGTTCATTATCTTGATTTAATAAGATGGATGATAAACGAAGAAGCGCCAATTGCCGTAAGTGCACATGGAGGTAAATTTGTGGTAGACGACGATAGAACAATTCCCGACACAATGCATGTAACCTATGAGTTTAAGTCTGGAGTTTTCGTAACATTAACAATACTAGAAGCAAGTTCAGGTAGTTTTATACCTCATGGATTTCTTGAACTTAGAGGTACAAAGGGAACACTTCATACAGGTGAAAATGATTATAGAATTACACCTGCTACTGCCGGTCAATTTCAAACTTGGAAACCTATGATTGAGTCAGAAAACTATACCCTTGGGCAAGATGACACCCTATTAATTGATGGTAGCTATAAAAATAGCGCATCAAGCTTAATCAGAAACTTCCTCGATTGTATTAAGTCACGTGAGCAGCCTTGGGCTACTTTGGAAATTGGACATAGGTCAACGTCTTTGGCTCACTTGGGTACAATTGCAATGATGACTCGTGAACGACTTGAATGGGATGGAGTGAATGAGAGGTTCACCAACTCTGACATTGCTAATAAATATCTATCATATGAATATAGGAAACCTTGGAAATTATAATTATTAATAAAGAAGTTATGAGAGCAAAAAAATTATTATTACTTGTATTTTTTATAATTACATCAATGTATGTGTCATCTCAGACACTTTCCGTTAAAGGAAATGTGAGAGATGTTTCAGGTGAGGCATTGATTGGAGT
>CAYZHS010000235.1:0-2979 GCA_964478295.1 uncultured Proteiniphilum sp.
GGAGGCATTGAGGAGGCTCAGGGGATGGGTAGGTTAAGCTGTAAACAAAAATCAGTACGATACAGTACGATACAGTACGATACAGACTATTGCCGTATCTGTTTAAAGAAAAGCTGCATTAAATCTGAACAATCATCTGCCATAACACCAGATGTTACAGAAGTTTTAGGATGAAGCAAGAAGGGAGAAATAGTAGAATACCCCCTTTTGGGGTCGGAAGCACCATAAACCAGTCGCGAAAGCTGCGCCCAGCGTAAAGCTCCTGCACACATCGGGCAAGGTTCAACGGTAACATAAAGCGTGCAGTCGGTCAGATATTTTCCACCCAATATATTGGCAGCAGAAGTTATTGCTTGCATCTCGGCATGAGCAGTTACATCGTTTAGCACCTCGGTAAGATTGTGAGCACGTGCAATTACCCGCTCGTTGGCAACCACAACAGCTCCCACTGGCACCTCGCCTCTGTCGAAGGCCTTGTGAGCCTCCTGAAGAGCCAGTTTCATAAAGTGATTATCGTCTAACATATGATAAATATTTTTATCTTCTCATCTCATTTTCCTCAAAAAGAGTGGGGTAGTCCTTGTCCATATTCTTTAACATATGACTTATTACTGTTTCACGATACCAGCGGGAACGGTTTGTGATCTTATATTTTCTCAGATAAAATTGAATAAACTCATACTCTTCATCGCTGAGAGTAAAAACAACCTTTTTAGTGCGCGGTTTGGTTCGCCCATTCAATTTATAAATCTTTGTTCCCATTAAATAGTTATTGAGTAAACTGATATACAATCAGCATTTGTAGTTACAAAAAAACAAAATATTTTCACTAAAAGGAAGTATTTATAGGGTTAATTTGTATTTTTACCATGTATATGGGGGTTTTAGCATATTTAAAGCTCCTTTTTTTAGAAATTGCGATGGCCGAACATAATTTATTGGGAATAAAAGGTGAGGATATGGCGGTTGAGTATTTAAAAGAAAATGGTCACCGCATCATTCAAAGAAACTGGAGATTCAGCGGTTATGAGATTGATATAATCAGCGAACACCAAGAGTATATTGTGTTTGTGGAGGTAAAAACCCGGTCCACTTCAAACTGGGGAAACCCCGAGGAGGCTATAGGCAGGCAGAGAATGCGCAGGATGATAAATGGTGCAAGCAACTATTTGAAGTTAAACAGTATAGATAAACCGGCCAGATTTGATATACTGGCTATAGTAATGTGCAATGAGGAGAAGAAAATTGAGCATTTTGAAGATGCTTTCATGCCTTTTCTGTAATTAAAAGATGTTTTTTGTATGGATATTGAAGAACTTTTTGATTATTGCCTGTCGATAAAGGGAGCAGAAGCTTCAACTCCTTTTGATGAGACTACTATAGTAATGAAGGTTATGGACAAGATGTTTGCATTAATTCCCACAGAAAACGAGGAGTTTAGCATCACCCTTAAGTGCAATAGCGAGAAGGCAATTGAGTTGCGCGAATCGTATGGTTGCGTAGAGGCTGCATATCATATGAACAAAACTTACTGGAACAGAATTTGGATAGATGGCACAATGCCAGATAGTGAAATAAAAGCATTGATTAATCACTCAGTAGATGAGGTGATAAAAAAATTACCCAAAAAAAAGCAAGCAGAGTATTATGGAATTGTTGAGTAAAGACCGGTTAATTATTAAGCTCGATGAGGTTGATTCTACAAATAACTATTTGAAGAAATTAGTGCACGAGCAACATCCCGAAGAGGGATCGGTGGTTATAGCTGATTTTCAAGCAGCAGGAAGAGGGCAGATGGGCAACGGATGGGTTTCCGATAAAGGCAAGAATCTTTTGCTGAGCCTTCTTATATATCCCGGCAACCTGTTGGCAAACGAGCAGTTTATTATATCGAGGATAGCTTCTCTGGCTGTGAAAAATTGTCTCGATCAGTTTGTGGATGATATTCGCATAAAATGGCCCAACGATATTTACTGGAAGGATAAGAAAATTGCAGGTATGCTCATCGAAAACGATGTTCAGGGAAGATATATACAAAACTCAATTATTGGAATTGGCATAAATATTAATCAGGACGAGTTCCCTGAAGATTTGCCAAACCCTATCTCGCTGAAACAGATTACAGGCATCGATAATGATTTAAGCAATATTGCAGATATTTTTGTTAGAGAGTTCTTCCTTATCTATCGTGAATATCAGGATGGGAAGAGTGTTCAGATAGAAGATGAGTATATGCTGGACCTATATAGAATAAATGATTATTATTGGTTTAGCGACAAAAACGGAAGCTTTAAGGCGAAGATAAGTGAGGTTATGCCAACCGGTCATCTGGTATTGGAAACAATGAATGAGGGCGAACTGCGTCAGTATGCTTTTAAAGAGGTATCGTTTATCGATTCTGAGTAGTTAAATAAAAAATCTTATTGATTCAATTATATAAAAACAATTTAGTAAATGCAGTATAACAGAATTTTATTGAAGCTTAGTGGTGAGTCGCTAATGGGCAGCAACGAGTATGGAATTGATGAGAAGCGACTGGCTGAGTATGCGGCTCAAATTAAGGAGGTGTCGGAGATGGGCATCCAGATTGCAATTGTGATAGGGGGAGGAAATATTTTCAGGGGACTTAGTGGTGCCACAAAAGGGTTTGATAGGGTTAAAGGCGACCAGATGGGTATGCTTGCAACGGTTATAAATAGTTTGGCGCTTAGTTCTGCTCTTACCTCAATTGGTCAGAAAAATCGTGTTTATACCGCTATCAGGATGGAGCCGGTGGGCGATCTTTACTCTAAATGGAAGGCTATTGAATCGATGGAAAAGGGCGAAGTGGCAATTCTTTCAGGGGGCACAGGAAATCCTTTCTTCACAACAGATACAGCTTCTGCATTAAGGGGCATTGAGATAGAGGCTGATGCTATGTTTAAAGGCACGCGTGTAGATGGTATTTATACAGCAGATCCCGAAAAAGACAGCACGGCA
>CAYZHS010000236.1:0-2971 GCA_964478295.1 uncultured Proteiniphilum sp.
TACCATGAATATACTAACTGGACTACTCTAATACGAATTAAATTTCTGTTTATCATTTTCTGAATGAACTTTTTTTCCTTTAATTGACCATCTTTGCGGAACTGCAAAAGTAGTTATTTTTTTTCTGAATTAGAACTGATTCATAATAAAAGGGATTTTTATGAATCACAATATTTGCAATTTTTGTATGTTTGTGCAAATTGTGCATTACACTTATAAATTATTTAAATACGAGAAAATGAAAAAGATTACTCTTTTAATGTCATTATTGTTTTTCACTTTGTCAATCTTTGCACAGCAGGTAGAGCGACAGGTTTCTATAATACCAGAGCCAGTTTCAATGGTGAAAAAAGGTGGACATTATGTTTTACCAGATGAGATAAATGTTTCTCTGCCATCGGGTATGAAAAACGATTATATTGTAAATCTGATAGAAGTTAAACTAACTACAGCACCTGCTAAAAAGGTCGGTTATGTCAAATCTGATAAAAATGCAGACATAGTATTATTGTTAAATGGTAAAGTCAACAACGAAATTGGAGACGAGGGTTACATTCTTAACGTAGATGGAGATAAAGTAACCATACAATCTAACAAAGAAGCTGGTTTGATATATGGATTGCAAACATTCTTTCAATTACTGCCTCCTCAAATAGAGAGCGATAAGTTAGAAGATAATGTGTCATGGCAGGTTCCTCAAATTGAAGTTGTTGATTACCCTAAGGTAGGTTGGAGAGGACTAATGCTTGATGTGTCACGTCATTTTTTCACTGTGGATGAAGTGAAAAGGTATATCGATAATATGGTGAAATATAAATATAATATGTTTCACTGGCATCTTACCGATGATGAGGGGTGGAGAATCGAAATTAAAAGTTTGCCCAAACTTACAGAAGTAGGTGCATGGCGTACAGAGCAGATAGGTTGGTTTGGAGGCTTTTCTCAGCCAGAACCAGATGCACCTAAAAATTATGGTGGATTTTATACGCAGGATGAAGTTAAAGATATTGTTAAATATGCTTTAGAGAGAAATATTCAGATTATGCCAGAGACAGATGTGCCAGGGCACAGCTCGGCTGTTTTAGCTGCATATCCCGAACTCTCTTGTTTTCCTGGTAGTGGCGACCATTTTGTAAGAACGGGTGCTACATTTCTTGATTGGAATACCGGTGGACGTCCGGCTGCAATTTATGAGAATACTCTAAATCCTGCAGACGAAAAGGTCTATGATTTCATGGACAAGGTATTAACAGAAGTTGCTCAACTTTTCCCTTTTGAGTATATTCATACAGGTGGTGATGAAGCTCCATACACTTTTTGGGAGAAATCGACTGATGTGAAAAAGCTTATGGAGCGTGAGAAACTGAAAAATATGGCAGAGGTTCAATCTTATTTCGGTAAGAGAGTTGAACAAATCATTTTGTCGAAGAATAAAAAAATGATGGGTTGGGATGAAATTCTGGAAGGCGGAATAACACCTACAACAGGCTTAATGAGTTGGCGTGGAGTTAAATATGGGATTGAGGCCTCCAATTCAGGACATATGGTTGTAATGAGTCCTACAAACTATGTTTATTTAGATTATATGCAGGGTGATATTTCAACAGAGCCAAGAGTTTATGCTTCTTTGAGACTTAATCAGACTTATAAGTTTAATCCAATACCAGAAGGTGCAAATCCAAGCTATATATTAGGAGGACAAGCAAATTTGTGGACCGAGCAGGTTTATAATATACGTCAAGCCGAGTATATGACCTGGCCCCGTGGTTTGGCAGTATCTGAGTCTTTATGGTCGCCTGAATCAAATAAAGATTGGGATAACTTCGTATCAAAAACTGAAAATCATTTCAAGCGTTTTGATTATGCTAAAACTAAATATTCACCAGCTATTTATGACCCATCTGTTACAGTTACAAAAAAAGGAGAAGATTATTATGTAACTCTTACACCTGAGATTAATGGGTTAGAAATATATACAAGTTTCGATGCGTCAACTCCCGATAATTACTATCCTAAATATTCCGAGCCTCAACTAATTCCAAAAGATGCAGATATAATGAGGATAATAACTTATCGTGATGACAAGCCAATAGGCAGGCTAATGTCAATTCAAGTGGAAGATCTGAAAAAAAGAGTAAGGTAGATAATTGTTTAATAAATAGTAAATCACTATCTTTGCGCCGCTTTTTTGAAAGCTCCCGTGTGATGGGAAATAAAGAAAGCGCTTTATTTTGAGTAACACAAAAACAATTTTAAAAAATGAAGACATTTGAATTAAAAGGAGAAATCAGAGATGGTTTCGGTAAAAAAGCAGCGAAATCATTTCGTAACGAAGGGTTAATTCCTTGCGTGATATACGGTGGTCATGATGAGGAGAACATTAACTTTGTTGTAAAACAGAGCGATGTACGTAATCTTATTTATACTCCTGAAGTGTTTCTGATTAACCTCGAAGTTGGGGGCAAAAACATGAAAGCAATATTAAAAGATGCACAATTTCACCCTGTAAAGGATACAGTTTTACATCTCGATTTTCTACATGTATTTGATAATGTACCAGTAGTAATTGAACTGCCTGTACGTTTAGTAGGATTAGCTATTGGTGTAAAAGCGGGTGGTAAGTTATCACTAGACCTTCGTAAATTGAAAGTAAGAGCTTTAGCGGCTAACTTGCCAGAAGAACTTGTAGTAAACGTTGAAAAGCTAAGAATTGGTAAATCTATTCAGGTTGGAGATTTGAAGTTTGATGGACTAGAGCTTCTTAATGCTAAGAATGCTGTTGTTTGTCGCGTTCAGGTAACACGTGCTACAAGAAGTGATATGAATGCTGCCGCAGCTGCACAAGCCGAAGCTGATGACATTGATGAAACTGATGTAGAAGAATCAACAGAAGAGACTTCAGAAGAATAGTTTTAGTATGAAATATTTGATAGCGGGATTGGGCAATATCGGACCTGATTATGAGCGAACC
>CAYZHS010000237.1:0-2942 GCA_964478295.1 uncultured Proteiniphilum sp.
AACAACATTCGGCTGCGACAAACATCTTGTCGTTCTACATAATCTATCATAGAGTAAATACGGTTCTCAAATCGTTTCTTTCGCTCTTCATAGACAGAACGCGATATTGATACAAATTGATTCTCTTCTCTTGATGAAGTAAATATAATAAATGGTGTTTTCTTTGCAGGTACATAATTTATATAGCGTAGTCGAGAAAGTGTTTTGAGCATTTCATATACCTCTTGCCTACTCTTACCTATTCTGGTTGCAAGCATCGATTCGTCGATATATACATCGTCGGCAAATACACCTGTATAATTTCTTAAAATAGAATGTATTAAGTTATCAATATCCTCATCAAACCTTAGTGCATACAACTCATCCCGATAGATTTGGAAACGCAATCGAGAGCGGGAGTCTATTTCTTCTGTATACTCAATATAACCAGCCAGTTCCAATATTTTCAGGGCATGGTGAGTTTGCAGTTGTGGCAACTTGAAGCTTTTACAGAAATCATGTAATGCAAAATCAAACACTCTGCCGAATCCTGAGCCAACAGCTACCTGGAAATAATTTCCTAAAGCTTCGTATACACGTTTTATTAATTCTCTATCAGGAAATGAGTCGGAGATTCTCTTCTTTAACTTTGTACTATCGGCTTTTGTATATAAAATGATTGAGTATGACTTTTCCCCGTCTCTGCCTGCCCTACCCGCCTCCTGAAAATACTCTTCAGGCGAATTAGGCAGATCGAGATGAATTACGGTTCGTACATCAGGCTTATCTATACCCATACCGAATGCATTGGTGGAGACGATAACCCGACACTCGTTTACTTTCCAAGAATTCTGTTTTTGAATCTTTTCGTCGTGCGAAAGTCCCGCATGGAAATAATCTGCCGAAATACCCTCTTTTTGCAGTGCATGGGCAACTTCTTTTGTACTCCTCCTACTCCTTACATAAACAATACTTGTTCCGGGCACAGAGTTGAGTATATGTATAAGTTCGCCTACTTTATTGTCTGAACTCCGTACAACATACGATAGGTTAGAACGAGCAAAGCTTGTTTTAAAAACATTCTTGGTCTTAAAGTGCAGCTTATCCTGAATATCGTCTACTACCTCTTTTGTGGCAGTTGCAGTAAGAGCCAGCACCGGAACATCCTGCAATACATTTCTAATATCGGCAATCTTTAAATATGATGGACGAAAGTCGTAGCCCCACTGTGAAATACAGTGCGATTCGTCGACCACAAGAAGGCATACATTCATGAATTGCAGCTTGGTTAAAAAGATCTCTGACGATAATCTCTCGGGAGAGACATATAGAAATTTATAGTCCCCAAAGATACAATTTTCGAGTGTTGTAATGATTTCATCACGCGACATGCCTGAATAGACAGCAGCTGCTTTAATTCCTCTTTCTCTAAGGTTATCAACCTGATCTTTCATCAGTGCAATAAGTGGTGTAACCACAAGGCAAATCCCCTCCATGCCCATTACCGGAACCTGAAATGTGAGGGACTTTCCTCCGCCTGTGGGCATTAAGCCAAGTGTATCTTTTCTTTCCCAGACAGACTGAATAATATCTTCTTGAATAGAACGGAAAGAAGTATATCCCCAATACTGACTAAGTATATCATGAAACATTACGCCCTTATATCTTTTACCATTAATTGTGTGAAAGACCTGTTGCCATGTGTATTTTCCTCAATAGTGTAGCATATATCAACTGGTAAACCATCTTTTATACGCTTAAAACTATTATGCTGAGCAAATGCAATACCAGGCATAAATGAATTTGTAGAATTATCAACTAGTTCTAATTTAATGTGCCGGTTGCCCCTTCCTACAAGTCGACTATTACCTGTGTCGAACACATTTTTAGTTAAGAATATGGGGTTCTCATTCTCCGGACCGAACGGATTAAACAACTCTAGACCCTCTATTAACTCTGGAGTAATCTGTGAAAATTCGATTTCTGCATCTACAGTTATCTGCGGCGACATCATTTTTGGTTCCATACCATCGAAAGAGAGTGTATTAAACCTTTCTCTGAATTTAGGAAGATTCTCTTCGCGCAAAGTGAGGCCGGCAGCATAGGTATGACCACCAAAATTCTCGAGAATATCTCTGCAAGATTCAATTGCCTTATAAACATCAAAGCCTGGAACAGATCGTGCCGAACCAGATATCATATCATTTGATTTTGTGAGAACTATTGCAGGGCGGTAATACTTCTCGCTTAAACGTGAAGCAACTATTCCTACAATACCTTTGTGCCAGTTTTCGTTATATAAAACAATACTTGTCTGCTTCTCAACATCAAGATTGTTTTCGATAAACTCTATGGCTTCGTCGGTAATTTTCTTGTCCAATTCGCGGCGATCGAGATTATATTGATCGATGTTCTTACTTTTCTCACGGGCAGAGGTCATATCATTAGCAAGCATAAGGTCAACTGCTTCCTTGCCATTCATCATCCTGCCGGATGCATTTATGCGTGGTCCTATCTTAAACACTATATCGTTGATTGTAATATGCTTCTTATGCAATCCACATACTTCAATTATGCCACGCAGACCAAAACTCGGATTAGAGTTGAGCTGTTTAAGTCCAAAATGAGTCATTACTCTATTCTCGCCAGTGAGAGGAACAATATCTGCAGCAACGCTTACAGCAACCAAATCGAGTAAATGTTCTATTTCTGATAACGAATAGCCATTTCTTTGAGAAAAGGCTTGTACAAGTTTAAAACCTACACCACAACCCGATAGTTCATCATATGGATAAACAGAGTCGGAGCGTTTGGCATCAACAACAGCAACAGCATCGGGAAGTTTATCATCGGGTACATGATGATCAGCAACAATAAAATCTATTCCTCTCTCTTTTGCATACTGAACTTTGCTTAGTGCTTTAATACCGCAGTCGAGAGAGATAATGAGCTTTACACCCGTT
>CAYZHS010000238.1:0-2929 GCA_964478295.1 uncultured Proteiniphilum sp.
CCTTATCTCTTCGTCTCTTCCTATTACAGGATCCAGCTTACCTTCCCTTGCTCTTTCTATAAGATTAATTGCATATTTATTAAGAGCTTGATAGGTATCCTCGGCAGTTTGACTTGTCACCTTTTCACCTTTTCGCAGATCGTTAATTGCAGCTTGCAGCTGATTTATAGAAATACCAGCATCCTTCATCATTTTAGATGCACTGTTCTTTTCATCAATAATAGCAAGTAAAATGTGTTCAAGAGAAACAAACTGATCGCCCATCTTACTTGTGAAATTAGCAGCTTTCTGAAATACAGCGTTTGTATCTCTGCTAAGCATTGGGTCGCCCCCCGAAACACGTGGCAACGATTCAATTTCGGCATCTACAACTCTTTCGAGATTCTGACTGTTTACTCCAAGTTTATTGAACAAGAAACTTGTCACATTCTCACCTACAATCATTATTGCTTTAAGAATATGCGTCGGTTCAATCATTTGCTGATTATTACCTTGAGCAATCTCAATAGCTTTCTGCACTGCCTCCTGAGCTTTTATTGTAAAATTATTGAAATTCATATTTCTTATTTATATATATTCTTACTTTCTTATTTCAATAGCTACACTTTCTCAATATTAAAACAAAGTGTATAGTAAATGGTTGTCAAATTCTTTGCCAATTAAAAAAAGTGACTTTTTGTCACAAATAAATTAAAACTAAGTTTCTTTAATAGTATATGATGATTATTTCTAACTTTGTTTTTTACTGCAAATATGACAAAAGAAAAGTTCTATACTTTACGAGAAGAAAGGGCAAACTACATTACCCATGGTTTGGGTTTATTGATAGGATTAGTATCTACAGGCATATTGATTAACAAATCGTTATCAGCTCAAGATATCTGGGCCATTATATCATACACCTTATTTGGAATGGGTATAATTGCTTGCATGGGATCATCAACTTTATATCATTTTGTGCAAGAGCCAACAAGAAAAAAGAAGCTTCGTCATTTCGACCATGCTTCAATATATCTTTTAATTGCAGCTAGTTACTCCCCCTTCACACTTATACTCTTAAGAGAAGAAGAGCCTGTGTGGGGTTGGCTGCTGTTTATTATAGTTTGGATTATAGCAGTTGTAGGTATTATTATAAGTTTCAGACCACTAAAACGAAACAGTCATATAAAAACAGCCTCCTATGTATTTATGGGATTAGTTGTTCTTATAGCATTTAAACCTATAATAGACGTTGCCAATGCTAAAAATTCAATAGAAGTACTCTACTGGTTAGTTGCCGGTGGAATTTTCTATATTGTAGGAGCTGTTATATACGCAACAGCAAAAAGAGAATTTATACATTCAGTATTTCACCTTTTTGTTCTTTTTGGACTATTAAGTCACATTTACGCAGCCTGGTTGATTCCATTGTAGTAATTCTAAAGGAATATTTGACTTTTGTACTCATTTTCTATTTATAGTTACATTCATAAATACCGTTTTTTATATTAATTGGGTACTACCTTGTTCTTATATCACTCTTACCTCGCTCTTATAATGCTCTGTTATAATAGAGCAAAGTAAGAACCAAGTAAACGTTATGTAAGACTAAATCAAGCACAATATATATTCAATACAGGCATATAAGAAAAGTCGATTCACGATAATAATGCGAATCGACTTTTCTTGTAAATATTTTTATCCTACGGTATAACCAGTAGTCTGTTAGTTCTGAATATTTGGCGATTCAAGTCCATAACCCTTCTTCTTATCTTCAGCCTTGAGCAGAAATGCAAAAATAAGAGCTAAAACACCAAAACCTGCAAAAATCATCATTGGCAAAGTATAATCGTAAGTGTTAACAGTAATACCATCTCTAATTGTTTGTCCTGTTATACAGTACTTCTCAAGTACCCACCCTATTAGTAGAGGCACACCCATTAATCCCCAGTTCTGAACCCAAAATATCAAAGAATAGGCAGTACCCAATCTATTTTCAGGTATTATCTTTGGTACAGAAGGCCACATTGCAGAAGGCACAAGTGAGAAAGCAACACCAAGAATTACCACAAGAATCATTGCAGCTATCCAACTGTTTAATCCTGGAATTGAAAATAATCCATGCACTATTATAAGCAATATAGAACCAATAATCATTATTGTAGCACCCTTACCCTTTTTATCGTATATACCTCCAAACAAAGGTGTTAAAAGAATATTGCCAAATGGCAGCAACATCGGAATCATACCGGCAATATTTTGGTCTACACCAAACTTATTAACCATAAGATCGGTTGCGTATTTTAAAAATGGAAAAACAGCAGAATAAAACAACACACACAATATTGCTATATACCACCAACCTTTGTTGTTCAATATTTTACCAATATCAGATAATCTGAATTCATCTTCATGATGAGTAACATCATGCTTGTCTACAGCTTCAGATTTATCGAGCTTTATATCCATTAAGTTGTATACAATGAATACTATCAAACCAATACAAAGCGCAATAAGAGAAACCAGTAAGGGTCTTGAAATATCAATAATGCCTGTTGCACGTGCAATAGGTACAGAAAAACCAAGTGCAAGAGCAGTTCCAATTCTAGCCATTGCCACCTGCATACCCATTGCAGTTGCTAACTCTTTACCTTTAAACCACTTTACAATAATTTTTGATACTGTAATACCAGCTACTTCAACACCAACGGCAAATATTGCAAAACCAATACAAGCCCAAAACAGTTGTCCATTAAGTCCAAGTATAACATCACCACTTAAGCTGGTTGAAGAAACAGCCCAATATTTAATAGCCGTACCCACTACCATAAAAACAGTGGATCCAAATCCGGTTATACGAATTCCAAGCTTATCCAGAATAATCCCTCCAAAAATAAGCATCAACAAGAATACGTTAAACCATCCGTATGAGCTGGTGTATGTGCCATAA
>CAYZHS010000239.1:0-2862 GCA_964478295.1 uncultured Proteiniphilum sp.
ACCGTATAATTCACCTAAAAGATGGGATGATTGAATATGAGACTTATAAGAATAATGGTGTTCACACTGTTAAAGCAACCAATCAGGAAGTAGACTCAACAAACAGTCTTATATTATGATGGACCTGTTGCAAGAGATATTTTTAACTCTCAAAAAAAATAAGATGCGCACTACGCTCACGGGACTATCTGTTTCGTGGGGAATATTTATTCTGATAGTTCTGCTTGGAGCAGGAAATGGACTTAAAAACGGGGTTATGGAAAACTTCAGTTCAAGGGCTATCAACAGAATAAACTTATGGTCGGGAAGAACATCAATGCCGTACAAGGGACTGAAGTCGGAGCGCACCCTGCAGTTCACCAGCAGCGAACTCGATCTGATAAGGGAAGAGGTAGAGGAGAGTCGACTTATTACTGCCCGCACAAATACAACACAAAACATCTATTATGGCGAGGAGTATGGCTCTTATCAGATAAGAGGGGTTATGCCCAACTTCTATGGTATAGAGAAGCTTATAGTCAGTCCTGGTGACGGTCGCTTCATTAATCACCTCGATATGAATGAGAAGAACAAGGTAATAGTACTCGACAAGAGAATAACCGACCTGCTGTTTAAGGATCAGTCGCCTCTTGGCAAGTATGTAAAAGTGGGACAAATCATGTTTAAGGTGGTAGGTGTCAACTCAAAGAGAGAAGAATGGGGTGGTCCAAATGCCTACATACCCTTCACCACATCACAACAGATATTTAATCCGGGACAGAAGTTCAATCAGATTACATTTACTGTTGACGGACTTACTACAAAAGAGGATAACGAAAGATTTAACGAGTCGCTGCGCCACCTGATGGGCAGAAGGATGAATTTCGACCCAGCCGACACACAGGCCATATGGCTCAACAACAACCAGTCGGATTACGTAGAGACAATGAAAATATTTAGCGGAATAACAATGTTGGTCACAATTATTGGCATTCTCACTCTCATAGCAGGTATTGTTGGTGTAAGCAACATTATGCTAGTGTCGGTAAAGGAGAGAACCCGCGAGATAGGTATCAGAAAAGCACTTGGTGCCCCACCCTCCTCAATTCTGAAATCGATAATTCTGGAGTCGATAATAATTACTACAATATTTGGATATATAGGTCTGGTTATGGGTATTGGCCTCACAGAAATAATAAACTTCTTTATGGAGCAGGCCGCAAACGGACAGGCCGCTTCAGATGGTCCACAAATGTCGGTATTCAAAAACCCCACTGTAGAAGTTGGTTATGCCATATTTGCTACATTAGTATTGATAATATCGGGTGTAGTAGCCGGATATCTTCCTGCTCACAAGGCAGTAAAGGTGCAGCCTATTGAGGCAATGCGACAAGAATAAGAATAAGTAAAAAATCTACAAATCATCAATATGTTCGATTTAGACAGGTGGCAAGAGATCTGGATTACAATCACTCACAACAAATCAAGGAGCTTTCTCACTGCATTTGGTGTGTTCTGGGGTATGCTTATGCTTGTATTAATGGTGGGTGCAGGTAATGCTCTATCAGAGGGCATGTCGTCTCAGATAGAGGGATTTGCTACCAACTCGGCATTCTTTGCTGCCAACCCCACTACTGTGGCCTATAAAGGTTTTGGCAAGGGACGCAGGTGGAATATGGTAAACAGCGATATTCCCGTAATCAAGGAGCGTGTAAAAGAGCTGCAATATATATCGCCGGTACTCTTCGCGGGGGGTAACGACAATAATGTTGTTCGTGGCGAAAGAAGCGGTTCGTACCTCGTAAAGGGGTGCTATCCTGAGTACGACCTCATAGAAAGGAGCAAACTTCTCTATGGCAGATATGTAAATGAGATTGATATAGCAGAAAAAAGAAAAGTATGTGTTATCGGCGAGAGAATATATGAGGTGCTATTTCAGAAGGGCGAAGATCCTACAGGTATGCAGATACGTGTAAATGGCATCTATTTTCAGATAATTGGTGTAGCCAGAAGCACATCGGGTGTGAGTATAGGCGGACAGACCGCCGAAACCGTTGTACTGCCTTTTTCAACCATGCAGCAGGCTTTTAATCAAGGCAACATTATACACTTTATGGCTGCCACAGCAAAACCTGGTGTGCAGGTAAAGGTTGTTCAGAATCAGATCGAGGAGATTTTAAAACAGCAGCATCAGATTGCTCCCGACGATAAAGATGCGCTCTTTTCAATGAATATTGAGGAGCAGTTTAAGATGTTCAACAACCTCGGAATTGGTATTGCTGCACTTATATGGATTGTTGGATTAGGCACTCTGTTTGCCGGTGCAATAGGGGTTAGCAACATTATGCTGGTTACCGTTCGCGAACGCACAAAAGAGATTGGTATCAGAAGGGCTTTAGGTGCAACACCACGTAATATAATTGGTCAGATCTTAAGCGAAAGCATCGTACTCACAATGATTGCGGGCATCTCGGGTATTGTTGTGGGGGTTGGACTGCTCAGGGCTACGGGCATAGCGCTGAGTCAGGGCGACCAGTTCTTTAAAGATCCGCAGATATCATTTGCAATGGCTGTAATATCGCTGGTTATATTAATTGTAATTGGCACTATGGCAGGATATGTACCTGCACAAAGGGCAATGATGATAAAACCGGTTGAAGCAATCGGAGAGGAGTAGACAGCACATTTAAACAACAGATAAACAGTATTAATAAATAAACATATAAACCTGTAAATCAGTAAAACATAATATAAGGTATGAAACGAATTTTAAGAATAATCGGATTTGCGTTACTGGGACTTTTAGTGATTTCTACTTTCGTATTTCTTTGGCAGAAATCGAGACCCAAAACAGTTACTTATGCAATTGTAACTGCCGAAATG
>CAYZHS010000240.1:0-2813 GCA_964478295.1 uncultured Proteiniphilum sp.
CTCCATCATTTTCGGGTCCTCTTTTAAGATAACCTCAATCTTTTCGCCATCCTTAACCGCCACTTTTTGCGATACGTATCCAATAAAAGATACAACGATGTTGGCATTGGTATTAATATTGCTGAGGTTGAAAAAACCATCGATGTCTGTAACTGTACCATTGCCAGTACCCTCTTCAATAATGTTGGCTCCAATAACTGCCTCACCATCAATATCTATAACCCTTCCGGATACAGTTATCTTTTGCTGCTGCATCACTGCCTCGGCAAAACTGTTCTCGGGAGCGTAGTCAGCACTCTCTTCACTTCTGTAAACAACCACCTGCTTATCCAGCACCATATAATCCAGTCCACTATCAGCAAACAGATTATCCAGCACTTCGGCCATAGAGCCACTGTTGATATTAAGGTTGTTCACTCTCTTATCAGCATAACCCTCAGTATCATCTGCAAAAACAAACAGATAACCAGTCTGATTTTCAATATCTATACAAGCTTTCTCAATAGTGCTGTTTCTGATATTAAGGTCAACCTTAACCTCCTGCGAAAATCCTGTTGCTGCGTTAGTTATAAAAATGCTTACGAGTAGCATCAATGCAGTAATTCTCATGATTTTTATAGCATGTTTAAAATTATCGAGAGATATTTTCCCCCCGATACCGTTATTTTCCATATATTTGTACGATTTTAATTATTTATAATCTGGTAATTAACTTCATTGGCCGGGCGATATTTGCGGTATCAATCGGCCTTCTTTTTTTTAGATAGATTCAATATTAACTCATCATCATAGGCATTCGCATTTTTAGTTAGTTATAATAATTCTGTTACCCTCTTTTCTGTAATTAGTTGAACTTAAAATACCGATGGTAGTCATCACGTTATCCAAATCCTCCGAGAGATAAATCTTACCACTGCAAGTACGCTTCTGAATATTAACATCATTGTCGAAGTCGAACTTCAAATTATAATACTTGCCAATCTGCCTCAGCACCTCGTTCATAGGAGTCTTTTCAAACTGCAGATAACCATCCTTCCAGCTAATAAACCTGTCGATATTCACAACATTAGTCTCAAAAACACCCACATCAGTAAGCACAGCCTGCTCCGACGGCTTCAGCAACAACTCGCTGCCGACACCACTATTTAGTCCCACGCTCCCCTCAACCAACACAAGCGAGTGGGGCGTATCTTCATATGCAGTAACATTAAACTTAGTGCCATACACCTTCACGTTGAACTGCTCAGTAACAACAAAAAACGGCTTCTTATCAACTTTAGCCACCTCTATATACATCTCACCCGACGATAACTTTATACTCCTGCTGTCGCCGCTAAACTGCGCCGGAAACTCCAATACAGAACCAGAGTTTAGCCACACCTTACTGCCATCAGCCAGAGTAAGAGTCGACCTCTTACCATAGGGCACAATGAGCTGACTTAGCTGGTCGCGTGAAATATTCACCCTGCTCGATTCACTGTTCTTCTCCTCAACAATATTGGCATTGCCATCCTCATCAAGCGTAACAGAGATATCAGTATCAAATGTCAACGTTTCACCCTTAGATATAAGCTTAATATCGCTGTCGGAAAGCATTTCGCCCACAATCAGCTCATTCTGGTTCTGCGCCACACCATCATTCTGCAAATTACGCAGCACACCAATAGTTAAAATAATTGCCACAATAGCTGCAACACCCGAAAGTGAGAAATATAAAATTCTGTTTCTAACCCTCTTGCGCTGTCTGCCAATAGAAGCAACAATCTTTTCGAGCAGCTCAATCTGCTCAACATCATCCAATCTGCTTTTATTAAAACCCTCGCTCTTGAGGAAAGCGACAGCCCTGTTAATCTCATCAATCAAGCCGTTATCCTCATCAATCATGCTTTGCCAGTAGAGGTTAAGCTCCTTATCCTCCGGCAACAATTGCCATCTGAGAAACAGCCTGTCGCTCAATAAATCTATATAATCTCTCTTCTTTTTCTGCATACAAATAAAGTTCCCTTTCTAATAAGACGATTAAGAAAATTATTTATCCCCTTCGCGGTCGAAAATATTTGAAGTATTTATCAGCCTCAAAAATATTCGTAACATTATTGTAAAATCTAACCTTTCATAATACCAATCTTTTTTTGTTAATTTGTGGAAACTATTGAACCGTTCAATATATTATGATAAAATCTCGTGACTGAAATAAAAAAAATAACTTCACTCTATAATCTGTATGTAAAAGATATGTTTACTTATGGCAGCTACCTTGGCTTCGAACGCGAGGTTGTGAAAGATGCTATACACGATGTATTCATTAAGGTTACAGAAGAAAAAAAGAGACTATCATCAATATCAAATATTAAGTTCTACCTGTTTAAGTCGCTCAAAAACCGACTCCTCGACATTACAAACCGCACCAGCAGGTTTTCTTTCATCGGCGACGAAAATAAAGAGCTACACGAACTGCCCTTTACGATAGATGTATATGTAGAAGACCTGATTGCCGAAAAGGAGAAGCAAGAGCAGATAAAGGTAGATATTGAACATATGTTAAGCACACTCACCCACCGGCAGCGCGAAGCCATCTATCTGCGCTATATACATGAGTACGACTATAACCAAATTGCCCAGCTGCTAAAAATATCGGTGCATGGCAGTCGCAAGCTAGTTTCTAAAGCCATGCTCACGCTGAGAGAGAAGTTTGGGGTGGTGTTGTTGTGAGAGGTAGAGAAAAAACTAAATTCTCAAAGAGATATACGAGGATAAAAAATTAGCTGTACTTCTCTGTTAAAACAAAACCCTCTCCTTCGTCGTTATAAAAG
>CAYZHS010000241.1:0-2810 GCA_964478295.1 uncultured Proteiniphilum sp.
TGGCATGCCCTGGTGGTTGTATTGGAGGAGGAGGTCAGCCCTATCATCATGGTAAAAGTGAGATACTTAGTAAGCGAGCTGCGGCTATTTACGCAGAGGATGAGAGAAAGAGTATCAGGAAATCACATGAGAATCCGTCGATTATTAAGCTTTACAAGGAGTTTTTAGGTGAGCCGGGGAGTGTTAAAGCACATAGCCTGCTACATACCGAATACTTTCCAAAAAGTAATGAGATGACAATACATTTAAACGGTTCAAATTGAAAGGAGTATATTATGAGTCAAAATACAAAAATAAAACCAGAGGTGTTTCAATTCATGGAGAAAATGAATGGTACTGACGGTATAGAAGTAAAGGTAAATCTTTCTGAAGAAAAGGTCGAGAAGATTAACCAAATTTGTAACTTGTTTAATAATGATCCAATTGAATTGGTAAACGTGTTGCATCAATCGCAAAATGAGTTTGGTTATTTGCCGGCAGAATTGCAAGATGTAGTAGCACACAATCTGCATATACCTGTTGCACAGGTCTATGGGGTTGTAACTTTCTACTCATTCTTCTCAATGATACCAAAAGGTGAGCATCCAATATCTATTTGTACAGGAACTGCATGTTATGTAAGAGGTGCAGAAAAAGTGCTTGAGGAGTTTAAAAAAGAGCTAAAGATAAAAGTTGGAGAGACAACCCCTGATGGTAAATTCTCAATAAATTGTTTGAGATGTGTTGGCGCTTGTGGTCTTTCGCCAGTAGTTCTTGTTGGCGATAGAGTTTACGGGAGGGTCTCTCCAGATGGAGTAAAAGCTATAATCGAGAAGTATAATGGATAGCATTTCCTTGATTGAAATAAGCAATTTTATGTGCAATTGAATCCATTTGTTGGTCCAAAGCAGTGAGCTCATCTTCATTACTTCTGCTCGAAATGGGCTTATTGTCATATAGAATGTAATCCATTTTATGGTTTTCTGGTGTAATATTTGGCATTAAAACATTGGCTCCTGCCAGAATTGCTTTTATACGCCCTTCTTTATCAATAGTTTGCATGGCAGTTGTTGCTGCTATATTAATATCGCTCATTGAAATTCTAAGAAGAGCAATCATTTTAAGTCCAAGTTTCAGTCGTTCTGACATCGGAAGCAGCAAACCTCTGTGATTATACAGAGGAGTATTGGTATGCTCAATATATGGCCCCATCCCACACATGTCTATATCAAATTCTCTCATAAAAATGAGGTCGTTTGCAAGATCTTGTAGAGTTTGAAAAGGAAGACCAATCATTACTCCTGTGCCTACTTGATAGTTTGTTTTTTTTATTGCTTCAAGTGCCTTAATCCTATTTGAATAGCAGTGAACATTGTTTTTAGGGTGCAATTTTTTGTAAAGATTTTCAGATGAGGTTTCAATTCTTAAAAGATATCTGTCTGCTCCACTTTCGAACCATTTTAAATAGGTTTCTTCCGACTGTTCTCCACAAGATAGGGTAATACCAATTTCATTATTGGTAATCTTTTTCGACTCGCTAACAATGTTGTTGATCTTTTCTATGAAAGATTTTGTTGAAACTTCACCAGATTGAATTGCAACCGAACCGTAACCTAAAGAATACGCTTTTCTTACTAATTCTATCACCTCTTCTTGTGAAAGGTCGTATCTGTTGTTTGCTCTATTAGATTTCCTAATGCCACAGTAAAAACAGTCCTTTTCGCAAATATTTGATAACTCAATTAACCCGCGTAAATAGACAATTTTTCCAACGCTAATTGATTTTACATTTGCTGCTTTTTCAAATAATGCTTTTTCTTCTTCACCCGAAGCAGAGAGATTATAAATAATGTCATTAATCATTAGAGTGAGTATTTCTGAAAATTGATGTAACTCTATCTAGGTATCCATTTGTAAATGCCAGTGCCATTCCGTAGTTTGTAACAGGGATGTGGGCGTTGATAAAAGGTTTAATACGATTGATAATCTGTTTGCGTGTTACCATACATCCACCGCACTGTATTACCATACTGATGTTGCGAATGTTATTCGGTAGGGGTGATAGACCGGAAACGACCGAAAAATTAAGACTCTTACCAGTGTGTTTTTGTAATAGTGCAGGAATTTTAACTCTGCCTATATCGTCGCAGCTGGTGTGGTGAGAACAGCTCTCAAGAATTAATATATTGTCGTCGTTTTGAAGCTTTGGTATTTGATGAGCGCCTTCAAGATATGTAGAAAAACTACCTTTTTGTCGTGCGAAAAGGATGCTGAAGCTAGTCAATGGAATTGATACAGACAATTTTTTGACAACGGTTTTGAATAACTGGCTATCGGTAATTGCCAGTGAAGGTGTAATGCCTAGTTTTAAGAAATTATCAAGTTCACTGTCTTTAACTGTTATAACAATACATTCTCTGTCTATAGCCTCGCGGATTGTTTGATTTTGTGGTAGAATTAATCGTCCTTCCGGAGCTCCTTTATCAATAGTGACAATTAATAAAACAATCTCTTTAGATTTAACCAAATCTTCTAATAGTCCTTTTTGATTATATGCAGACTCAGGAATAATTTTCTTTAATACTGATGTCAATTGCTCCTTATCTCCCGGTTGGTATGTGCTTATGTCAATTACAATGGCATTGGTGCATGATCTTATCGAGGTCAAAGTGATTTCTGTAATTTTCTTTAAGTCATTCTTATTGTGTACTATAATGAAGGGGGTTTCGTTATCCTCGAATTGATTTATTAACTCCACTTCGTATTGATCAAATTGATTTTCGGTAATTAAAAGTATTGCACAGTCTACTCTTTTGATAATTTCACGAGAC
>CAYZHS010000242.1:0-2778 GCA_964478295.1 uncultured Proteiniphilum sp.
TGCAACAATGACAACAAACAACGAAGAATCGCGCCCGAAGAAAAGTTTTTACAGCGCGGGAAATGAGAGACACTCATCCAGAACACAAAGAGATGGTAATAATTCTGACAGGCCAGTGAGGTCTGACAGGTCTGAGAGATCAGATAGATCGTATAATTCAGAAAGGTCTTACAATTCTGACAGATCTTACAACTCTAACAGATCTTACAATTCTGACAGGCCCTACAACTCAGAAAGGTCTTACAACTCAGACAGATCTTATAACCAAAACAGACAGGATAGACCACAAGGGGGCTCGTCTGGGAGCAATGAAGGTGGTGTAAGAAAAAGACGTCCAAGGGTTGGCGAGCGTGCGCAATCGCAACCACGCAGCCAAGGTGGAGGTTATGGAAACAGAAGCTGGGGTAATCAATCTCAGAGTTCGGGGTATAGTACTACACAAAGTGGTAAAAGACTTAAAAAGAAAAAGCCATTTAAACAGGTTAAATACAAAGAAAATGCCGATCCTAATGCACCAATTCGTTTGAATAAGTATCTTGCTAATGCTGGTATTTGCTCACGTAGAGAGGCAGACGAATTTATACTTGCAGGGGTTGTAACTGTAAATGGTGAAGTAGTTACAGAATTAGGAACTAAAATTACTCGTGCCGATGAGGTTAAGTTTCACAACCAGCCAGTGCAGTTAGAAAGTAAAGTTTATGTTTTATTGAATAAGCCTAAAGGCTTTGTTACAACTACAGATGACCCAGAGAATCGTAAAACGGTGATGGAACTTGTGAAAAGTGCTGCCACTGAGCGTATCTATCCGGTTGGAAGACTTGATAGGGCTACTACTGGTGTACTTCTGCTTACAAATGATGGTGATTTAGCCTCTAAATTAACTCATCCAAAATATGAGAAGAGAAAGATTTACCAAGTTTGGCTTGATAAACCTGTTGCAATGGAGCATATGCAGGCTATTGCAGATGGTATTGAGTTGGAAGATGGTGAAATTCACGCCGATGCAATAAGTTATGTAACTGAAGAAGATTTAACTCAGGTTGGTATAGAGATTCATTCTGGTAAGAATCGTATCGTGAGACGTATTTTTGAACATCTTGGATACAGGGTATTGAAACTCGACAGAGTTTACTTTGCTGGTCTGACTAAGAAGAAGCTTTCTCGCGGTAAATGGCGTTATTTGTCAGAACAAGAGGTGAATATGCTTCGTATGGGTGCGTTTGATTAATTTAAAACTTATTTAGAATAATATTACTACCTGTCTCTCTTATTGAGATAGTGGTGTTGATTATGAAACAGATAAAAAGAATAAAAATCTCAGAGGCTTTAAAGCTTAAAAATTTTGGAGAAGAGATAAATGTTAAGGGGTGGGTTCGTACCCGCAGAGGTAATAAGAATGTTGGTTTTGTTGCATTGAACGATGGCTCTACAATACATAATATACAGATTGTTATTGATATAGCTCAGTTTGGTGAAGAGTTTCTTAAGCCTATAACCACAGGTGCTTGTATAAATGTAAACGGTATACTTGTTGAGTCGCAAGGCAAAGGACAGTCAGTAGAAATTCAAGCAACAGAGGTTGAGATTTATGGTGGAGCAGACCCAACCACTTATCCTTTGCAAAAGAAGGGGCACTCATTGGAGTTCTTACGTGAAATCGCACACCTTCGTCCCCGCACAAACACTTTTGGTGCTATTTTTAGAATGCGTCATCATATGTCGTACGCTATTCATAAATATTTTAATGACAGGGGATTCTTCTACTTTCATACACCAATTATTACGGCTTCGGATGCCGAAGGTGCAGGTTCAATGTTTGAGGTTACAGCTCTGGATTTAAATAATCCGCCACTTAATGAGGAGGGTAGGATTGATTTCACAGAGGATTTCTTCGGAAGGCAGACAAACCTTACTGTTTCGGGTCAGCTTGAAGGTGAGTTGGGAGCGATGTCTCTTGGAGCTATATATACGTTTGGTCCAACATTTCGTGCCGAGAATTCAAATACTCCCCGACACCTTGCAGAGTTTTGGATGATTGAACCTGAGGTTGCATTTAACGATAATAACGACAATATGGATCTTGCAGAAGATTTTCTGAAGTATCTTATCAGTTATGCGTTGGAGCATTGCAAAGATGATATAGAGTTCCTTGCTAAGATGTATGATGAGGAGTTGGTAGAAAGACTTCGTTTTGTTGTGGATAATGAGTTTGTGCGACTTACTTATACCGAAGGTATTAAAATTCTTGAGGAGTCGGGTCACAAGTTTGAGTTTCCTGTTTACTGGGGAGCTGATTTACAGTCTGAGCATGAGAGATATCTTGTTGAGAAACATTTTAAGCGTCCGGTAATATTGACAGATTATCCGAAAGAGATAAAATCGTTTTACATGAAGCATAACGAAGATGGTAAAACTGTTCGTGCAATGGATGTGCTTTTCCCAAAAATTGGTGAAATCATTGGTGGCTCCGAGCGTGAGTCGGATTATGATAAACTGATGACTCATGTGAAGTCGATTAATATGAATACTGATCCAATTTGGTGGTATCTTGAAACCCGCAAATTTGGAACAGCCCCTCATGCAGGGTTTGGTTTGGGTTTTGAACGTTTAATGTTGTTTATTACAGGTATGACAAACATACGCGACGTTATACCTTTCCCAAGAACTCCAAATAATGCTGATTTTTAATTAACATCATTAGAGAATTGATAAAGAACTATTATTAGGTTATAAATATAATAAATGAATAAAATACGCAACTTTTGTATCATAGCTCAT
>CAYZHS010000243.1:0-2762 GCA_964478295.1 uncultured Proteiniphilum sp.
CTCGCTTAATTGATGAGAGTGCTATTGGAACTGAAGAGGTGAGGATTTTGAATAAGGTTACTATTAAGAATTTGAAAACTGAAAAGGAGATGACTTATACGCTTGTCTCTGAAACAGAAGCAGATCTTAGAAGTGGAAAGATAGCAGTGAGTACACCCATTGCTCAGGGATTGCTGGGCAAAAAAGTTGGCGACGTAACTGAGATAAATGTCCCCTCTGGTGTTATGACGTTTGAAATAATGGATATTTCAATTTAAACGCAATAACAAAACTGCTTATGGCAACTATATTTAGTAAAATAATTGCTGGTGAGATTCCTTCATATAAGATAGCCGAAAACGATAAGTTTTATGCTTTTCTCGATATTAATCCTATGACTAAGGGTCACACACTGGTAGTTCCAAAACAGGAAACAGATTATATATTTGATCTTGAAGATGCTTTGCTTGGTGAAATGATGCTGTTCTCCAAGAGGGTTGCCCGTGCAATAGAAAAAGCAATCACCTGTAAGAGGGTGGGGATGATGGTAATTGGTCTTGAAGTACCGCATGCTCACATTCATCTTGTGCCGTTACAAAAAGAGGGAGACCTTAATCTCTCTAATCCGAAATTGAAGTTAAGCAGTGACGAGTTTACTGAAATTGCCGAGAAGATAATGAAGGAGTTTCATTAAAGGAACTGCAATAAAAAGATATTTTTTATGCGATGATTCATGTAAATGAAGTCATCGCTTTTTTTTGTCCTAATTTTACTTTAAACCTTATTTGATAATTTACATGTCTGATATCATGCATGCTCTTACCAACTCCTGAGCCTCCTCGTTAAAACATAAGGAGAACATAAGGAGACTACGGAGATGGTAGGGAGTTGGTAGGGAGTTGTTCGCTAACTATACCTTGCGAGTGCGTATCCCTCTAACTAAATGGTTTTTGCCTTTTTCTAATATCAAATCTGCTCTAAACCTGGTTGGCAGGATGTTTTGCTGCAGGTTAGGGAGGTTTATCTCGTCCCATACCTGGTTTGCAAAGTTCATTAGCTTCTCTTGAGTATATGAGGCGTATTGATGAAAGTACGATTCAGGGTTGCTGAAGGCTGTTTTCTGTAGTTTCTTGAATCGGTCGATGTACCATTGACGAAGATCTTTCTCGCTTGCATCAACATAAATTGAATAGTCGAAGAAGTCGGATACAAACACTCGTCGCTTAGCTTTCAGTGCATTTGAAACCTGCAGCACATTTATTCCCTCTACAATAAGAATATCGGGACGGGTGAATTTATGTACTTTGTCTTTAATCACATCGTAGTAGAGATGTGAGTATAAGGGTACTTCAAGCTCTTCGCGACCCGACTTGACTGCAGAAAGAAATGAGAGTAGTTTTTTTGCATCGTAGCTCTCGGGAAATCCTTTTTTATTTAAAATACCTCTCTTCTCAAGTTCTTTATTTGAGTATAGGAAGCCATCGGTGGTTATGAGTTCTACCTTTAAATTGCCGGGTGTGAGCGAAAGAAGTTTTTGTAGTACACGGGCAGTGGTGCTCTTGCCTGCAGCAACGCTGCCTGCTATGCCAATTATATAGGGTATGGTGGTGCTTGTGTTGTCGAAGAACTGATCTAGTTCGTTGTGCAGATTGCGAGAATGTGTAATATAGATCTGCAGCAGACTAATCATGGGGATGTAGATATCTTCAACCTCGCGTAATGTAAGCGGTTCGTTTAGCGCCTGTAATTTTGTGAGGTCGATATCTGAAATAGGAAACATTGGGTGCTCTTCAAGCATTCTCCACTCGTCGCGTGTGAATGCACGAAAAGGTGAATAGGTAACGTCGTAGACTTTGTTCATTTAACTGTAGATTATTTGTCTGCAAATGTACAGTTTTTTTATAAATAAACCGGTAAACAACTGCTTACCGGTTTAATAGGTTTAAAATTTATTCTTTAATTAAATCGAAATCATTTAATCAAATCGAAGCTGCGTTTCACAAAGTTATTAAGAGCTTCGCCCTTGAGCATTCCATTAGAGAGAAGTGCAAGGTCTACAAGATGCTTTAGTCTACCGTCGTTTTTTGTTTCGCTTAGTAGAGTTTCTTTGTCTTTTTCTTTGCTAGCATCAATAAGTTCCTTGATGAGTGGGTGTTGTATGTTGAGCACTACCTGATATGTATCGGGCATCTCGCCATAAAACGCCATCTGTTGTTGCATAGCTGCCATCTCTTTCATTCGGCGTGAAAACTCGTTTTGAGTAATTTGTATAGGCTTTGAATCCTGTCCCAGTGATTTGAAGTCGACTCCGAACTCTGTTTTTTCTATTACTGGTATTTGCGACTTAACAGTTTCTGTAATAGATTCTTTTTGCTCATCAGTTAGGTCTACTTCATTAACATCTTCTTTTTGTATAATATGCTCAATGATGTCGCTGTCGACTCTTACGAAACGAGTCTTTTCGATCTTCTGCTCAAGTAGTCCCACCCAATGAACATCAAGCTGACCATCGAGTTGAAGCACGTCGTAACCTTTTTCTTTTGCTGCTTCAATATGTGAGTACTGCTCTTGTGTATTGTTGCAGTATAGATATATAGCATCGCCGTTTTTATCGGTCTGGCTACTCTCTACTAATGTTTTGTACTCATCGAGAGTGAAGTATTTGCCATCTACATTCTTAAGGAGTGAGAATTTAATTGCTCGCTCGTTGAATCTCTCTTCGGTGAGCATGCCATACTGAACAAACATCTTTAGACTATCCCACTTCTCTTCGAGCTGAGAAC
>CAYZHS010000244.1:0-2760 GCA_964478295.1 uncultured Proteiniphilum sp.
AGATAATGACCAGGAAACCCCAGGTTTTGTATTACCTGAAATAAACAACGATCGTTCAATCACGATATATCTTGACCGATACAAAAGAGTTTGTGTAAATATCTGGGGACGTTTGTATTCACCAAACGTTATTGCAGCAAACGATAAAGGTGAGATTATTTATAATTCGGCACTTAATCGCTTTCATACTGTACTTCCTAGACGTCCTGAACCAGGTACATACCATATTTATGTTAAGAATGGAATCAGAGAGCATTTAAAATCGTTGTACATACCCTAAACAAAAGATATGAACAGTTTGATATTTGTGAACGCTTAATGGATAGATATAGGGCATGCATATTTCTTTATATTAATGGCGACGCGAAAAACAATAAACTTAACAAGACTATGCGGTCTTATAAAGTGAATTTGAATTATAACTGTTTATTCGGTTTATGTATAAAGACAGTAGAATAATTATACAAACTACAAAATACTACATTATCAATATGAGAAAAATTATATATTTATTGGGCTTGGTGGCCCTTGGTGTTATCATATCATGCGAACGAGATACAGAGAGTATGGTGTCAAACGATCAACAGAATGCTTTAAATCTAACCGGTCAATGGGAAGTTATGGCATATAACGATACGGTATCGTTAATCGGACCCTTTACTGTGCTTACAGTAAGTGATCCTGCGTCTAACAACGATTCTATTACTATTCAAGATTCGGAGGTTAAATTCTGGAAGTTTCAGGTTAAAGCGGCCGTAGATGCTAAAGATGGCTCCTTCGAGACTAAATTATCTAAATG
This sequence comes from uncultured Proteiniphilum sp., assembly GCA_964478295.1. GTDB lineage: Bacteria > Bacteroidota > Bacteroidia > Bacteroidales > Dysgonomonadaceae > Proteiniphilum. Next base: position 800 of record CAYZHS010000244.1, read on the forward strand.
TGAAGTAAGCGATGTAGGTATAGGAGTTAAAATCTCTAACGGGAAAATATTGAATTCCGATAGTATCTATTTCGAAATACAATTTGAGGACGACGTAACCCCATACGGTAACACTTATCAACTAAAGGGTCATCGTGTGAACGGGTAAATTAATCTAAATATCTCGTCAAGTTATTTTTTAAAATGGGCAGGAAATCCTGCCCATTTTTTATGCTTTGAGAAAGCGTTTGTTTAGACAATGTTTACTACTTAATTGTAAAACAAACAAACATTTTACCTCTTAAAGAAGCTGATGTTTATTTATTATTTCATTATAAATATCTAGTTGTGTTTGAAGTACTGCTGCTTGGTCGTTTCTTTTAAGTGCTATAACTCTTGACTCAACCGAAAGATTTTTTGCCAGTACGGGGTCAGATATTAAACGTTCTATCTGCCTTGCACACGTCCAGTAATCGCCAGCTGGAAAAAAAAGTACAGACTTACCATGTTCTCCCATCTGAGGCATGCCACCTACAAACGAAGCTACAGTTGGAACACCTATCATCATAGATTCAGCAAGAAACAAACTATATGTTTCAACAAAGGAAGGAATAACCACTATGTGCGATCGCCGCATCTGTTTTATCATTTCATCCGCACTCATCATTCCTAGCCATGTTATTGAATCTTGAATACCTAATTTAGTTATTTTTCTAAGCATCCATGAAGTGTATCCATCTCTGATTAATCCATACTTTTTTACTATCTGGATATTTCCTCCAATATTTAGTTTTATATTTGGGTATTTCTTTTTTAAAATTGCTATAGATTCAAATATCACATGCAACCCTTTATAAGGAATTGGACCTGAACAGGAGGTGAAAATATTTATTATATCATCATTTTTTGTATTATCCCAAACTGTACTTTCATAGAATTCTCTTCTCAACATTATTCCAGTTTGGAAAATGTTACTTTTTGAATTGATATATTTAATAATGGAATGAACCCAGTATGATTGGACGGAAATATTATTCATTTTATTGATTAACTGAAGCTCATGTTTACCTCTTGCTTTGAATTTTTTACGAATGAAATAAGCGTGGTTATGCGGTCGTATTATCTCCTTTAGTCCAGTACATTTAATCAAATCTGTCTTCGATAAACCCCCATAATAATCTTTTACGATAACAAATAGCAAACCTTGTATATCCAGTAAAATTGGTGTTTGTAAATTTAACTTGATAACTGTATAACCGAAACCATCTTCTGTGCCCCAAATATGAATTAAATCAGGTTTTATGTCTTCATTTATTTTCAACACAAATGAACTTAGTTCTTTTGAACCACGTTTATAATTTAATGTTTCTTTGTGTGGTATTATCCATTGAGTAATATTACTGAAGTTTTTTTGAGTGATAATCTTAACATCCCCATAGGTTACATTATAAAGTTCTATATCTCCCCTATCAGCTAAAGCTTTACCCATCGCTATTAACCATGTACCAGTTGTTTTAATTTTTTCTTCTGAAAATTGAGCTCCACAAAACCAAAGTATTTTTCTTTTTTTCATTGAAAATATTTTTATCCGAATGAATGGTAAATGAATTTACAATAACACCTCTTTGTATAGTAAACAACTATTTATAAATAAAGTTGATTGACGGCAATAATGTTAATAAATGTATACAATAATACAGCAAAATAACAGACAACTATAGTAATAGTATATATAATACAAGCATTATTTTTTTAACTATCTTACGTTTTATGTAGAGTTTACAATAATTATCTGTTTTCGCATAAACTAATTAGTTAAGTATAACAATGTATAGTTATTAGATTATTTGGTAAAAAACAATCATCGTTAAGCTATTTGCGTACTCAATTTTGGGAGGAAGTAACGATGTGCTCGTTATTTTCTTTTTTACTTACTAATTCCTTAAGTGTATCTACTAATTGTTTTTTATTATGCATATCTA
>CAYZHS010000245.1:0-2746 GCA_964478295.1 uncultured Proteiniphilum sp.
TTATATTGCTTATTGCAGTTTTTAATGTGGTGGGATCACTTACTATGCTGATTGTTGAAAAGAAAGACGACATAAGGAGTTTAATAAATATGGGTGCATCAAAATTGATGATTACCAATATTTTTATGTACGAGGGTTGGCTTATTACACTTATCGGCATAATTGCAGGAATAATATTAGGCTTGATTTTATGCTTGCTTCAGCAGACTTTTGGGTTTATACGTTTGAGCGATATCCCCGGAGCATACATAATAGATTCTTATCCGGTGATAGTTAAGCTGACAGATATATTTGTTGTTTTTGTTGTTGTGAGTTTAATTGGACTGTTAACAGTTATTTATCCGGTAAATAATTTAAGGAAAAAGTTGGACGTTAATTTAGTATTATGAAAGTAGCAATTGTTGGCACAGGATATGTGGGCTTAGTTTCCGGTGCATGTTTTGCCGAAATGGGAGTAGATGTTACATGTGTTGATATCGACAAAGAAAAGATAGAAGGTCTTAAACAGGGAGTTATTCCTATTTATGAGCCGGGATTGAAAGGTATAGTTATGCGTAACTATGAAGCTGAGCGACTTCATTTTACCACTGATCTTGCTTCCATAATCAACAAAATGGATATTGTTTTTATTGCAGTAGGTACTCCTTCTGATGAAGAGGGTAATGCAGATCTATCATATGTAGATGCTGTGGTTGAGACAATTGCCGGTAATATGACCGTTCCTCTACTGGTTGTAACAAAAAGCACTGTACCGGTTGGTACATCCTACAGAATAAGAGACAATATTAGGAAAAGACTAGATGAACGTGGTCTTACCAACCTCGATTTTGATGTTGCCTCTAATCCAGAGTTCTTGAAAGAAGGAGCTGCAGTAAACGATTTTATGAGTCCCGACCGCGTAATTGTGGGAGTGGAAAGCAAGTCTGCCGAAGATTTGATGTCGAAGCTCTACCGTCCATTCTTATTAAACAACTTCCGTATAATATTTATGGATATTTTGTCGTCTGAAATGACAAAATATGCATCGAATGCAATGCTGGCAACACGAATCAGCTTTATGAACGATATCGCAAACTTATGCGAAATAGTGGGGGCCGATGTAAATATGGTGCGCAAGGGTATGGGTAGCGATTCTCGTATTGGAAGAAGTTTTTTATACCCCGGATGCGGTTACGGTGGCAGCTGTTTCCCTAAAGATATTCGGGCTATAATCAAAGTTGGAGAAGAAGCAGGTTATGAGATGAAGGTGATAAAGGCTGTTGAAGAGGTTAACAACAGACAGAAAACAGTACTTTTTGAAAAGTTCAGTCAATACTTCAATAGCGATATAAATGGTAAAACAGTAGCAATATGGGGCCTATCTTTTAAACCAGAAACAGACGATATGCGCGACGCTCCTTCGTTGACCTTAATTGAGAGTTTATTAGATCATGGAGTGAATGTAAGAGCTTATGATCCTGCAGCAATGGAGGAGGCTAAAAAATATATAGGCGATAAAATATATTACGCAGAAGATATCTACGACGCTGCTAATGAAGTTGATGCCCTGATAGTTCCTACAGAATGGAAAGAGTTTCGCCTGCCCAATTGGTCTATTCTAAAGAAAATAATGAAAAATCACCTTGTTGTTGATGGCAGAAATATATACAACAAAGAAGAACTGGAGTCTAATGGTTTTGAATATAGTGGAATAGGGCAGAAATAGTAAGATTTAATACAGATAACCAGATCACATATTTTAATTAACTAAAAATATAAATACGATGAGTGTAAACAGAAGAGACTTTATTAAGAAAATGAGTGCCGGTGCGGCTGGATTAGCCGTAGGAGCTCCAATAATGAGTAATACATCGGCAAAGAGCTACAATAGAATAATTGGATCAAACGATCGTATTCATGTTGCTGTAATTGGACTTGGAAGAAGGTTAGAAGCATTTATTGAACCAATTGCAATGAAGAGTTCAAATGTTGAACTTGTTTATTTATGCGATGTGCATGAAAAGCAGATGAGCAATGCCATGAATAAATTTTCGAATCATATAGATTACAAGGTGAAACTCGAAAAGGATATACATAAAGTTATATCAGATAAACAGGTTGATGTGATTATTAATGCTACTCCCGATCATTGGCATACTCCCGGATCTGTAATGGCAATGAAAAGCGGTAAACATGTATATGTTGAGAAACCATGCAGTCATAACATGTTTGAGAATGAACTATTGGTTGAGGTTTCTAAGAAGTATAATAAGGTGGTGCAGATGGGAAATCAGCAACGCTCTTCTCTTCACACAATAAGAATGATAAGCGAAATCCAGAATGGAATAATAGGAACACCATATAAGGCAGTGGCATTTTACACCAACTCAAGAGGTGAGGTGCCTTTGCAAAAGAGAGTGACAGTACCTGCGGGACTCGACTGGGAACTTTTTCAGGGTCCGGCGCCTCGTAGAGAATATACGTCAGAAACATGGGATTATAACTGGCACTGGTATGGCTGGGATTATGGTACAGCAGAAGCCGGTAACAATGCAACTCATGAGCTAGATGTTGCGAGATGGGCATTGGGGGTTGATCTTCCTGTTAGAGTAGATGTAGAGGCTGCTAATCGTCATTATATTAACGATGGCTGGGAGATGTATGATACAATGGATGCCACATTCCGTTTTTCTGGCGATAAAATTATCAAATGGGATGGCAAAAGCCGCAATGGTTATGATACTTATGGAGGTGGACGAGGTACTAT
>CAYZHS010000246.1:0-2723 GCA_964478295.1 uncultured Proteiniphilum sp.
AGAGGGAACCATATAGATTTTAATCTTCGTCAGTAACACAGCCATGGGAGGCATCTTTTACAAGTTTTGCAAATTTGTAGAGGATGCCTTTCGTAACCTTAAGCTGAGGCTGAGTCCAACCGGCACGTCGTTTGGCAATCTCCGCTTCCGAAACCTTCAGATTTATAGTATTGTTTACAGCATCAATCTCAATAATATCGTCGTCCTCGACAAGACCAATCAAACCTCCCTCAAATGCTTCGGGAGTTATGTGCCCCACCACAAAACCGTGAGTACCACCACTAAAACGACCATCAGTAATAAGAGCAACCGAATTACCTAGTCCCGCTCCAATAATTGCAGATGTGGGCTTCAGCATTTCAGGCATACCGGGAGCACCCTTCGGTCCTTCATTCTTAATAACCACCACATCACCCTTCTTAACTAACCCTTCTTCAATACCGGCAATAAGTTTCTTCTCTCCATCAAACACACGGGCAGGTCCCACAAAACGTTCACCCTCCTTGCCGCTTATTTTCGCAACACTACCCCTCTCTGCCAGGTTACCATAAAGAATTTGTAAATGCCCCTGAGGTTTCAATGGCTTTTCTATGGGAACTATAATATCTTGTGTACTAAAATCCAGATCAGTAACATCCTCAAGATTCTGAGCCAGTGTTTTACCTGTAACGGTTATACAGTTGCCATGCAGCATACCTTTTTTAAGTAAGTATTTCATTACCGCAGGCACACCTCCTTTATTGTGCAAATCTTCCATGAGATACTTGCCACTTGGTTTGAAGTCGGCAATCAACGGCACCCTATCGCTCAACTTCTGAAAATCGTCAATAGTAAGCTCCACATCTACACTTCTGGCCATCGCAAGCAGGTGTAATACAGCGTTAGTGCTTCCACCCAAGGCTATAACAATTGTTACTGCATTCTCAAACGCTTGGCGAGTCATTATATCGCGGGGCTTAATATCCCTCTCCATCAATAGCCTTATATACCTTCCCGCATCTGCACACTCTTGCTTCTTCTCCTTACTTATAGCAGGGTTGCTGCTGCTATATGGTAAACTCATACCCATGGCTTCTATTGCTGCAGCCATTGTGTTGGCGGTGTACATGCCTCCGCAGGCACCTGGACCGGGACAGCTTCGCTTCACTATCTCTTTAAAATCTTTTTCATCAAGTTTACCCGCAATTTTTTTTCCTAATGCTTCAAAGGCAGATACTATATTAAGATCTTCGCCCTTGTAATGCCCGGGAGCAATTGTGCCACCGTACACCATTATAGAGGGGCGGTTTAACCTACCCATGGCAATAAGCGAACCAGGCATATTTTTATCGCAACCCGGCACTGCAATCAGTGCATCGTAATATTGTGCGCCACAAACCGTCTCTATCGAGTCGGCAATAACCTCACGACTCACAAGTGAATAGCGCATTCCGTCAGTGCCGTTACTCATTCCATCACTCACACCAATTGTATGGAAAATAAAACCTGCAAGATCTTGTCTCCATACACCTTTTTTAATCTCCATAGCCAAGCCATTGAGGTGCATATTGCAAGGATTACCATCGTAACCCATGCTCACTATGCCCACCTGCGCTTTTAATAAATCACTCTCCTTCAATCCCAAGGCATATAATTGCGCCTGTGCAGCCGGTTGAGTGGGATCTTGTGTAATTGTTTTTGAGTATCTGTTTAGCTCTTCCATACCAATCTCTTTTTACTCTAAACAGATATAAAAGAGAATTGTTGACGAGGAGCAACTATTTACCAACTTGTATAAATAGTAATGCGCTTACTGCTTCCACATCAGAAGCGCACGGGCAATAGCATTTTCAACAATAGGCTGCATAATTGCATATCCATCTTTATTAGGATGTACACCGTCGCGCGAAAGCTCTTCGGGCAAGCCATCCCTGTCGTCGACCATAGCAGAGAAGTAGTCGCAGTAAACCGCTCCATGAGTTGCCGCATACTCTTTAATGCGTCTGTTAAGCTCCTTAATCTTTGGTGCAGGCTCTAATCCTGTGCGCCATGGGTAGTCGTATGCCGGCAAAACCGAACAAAGCACCACCTCTATCCCGTTAGCTTTTGCCAACTCCGCCATAGAGTATATATTATCTTCTATCATTTCTAGTGTAGAAGGACCAGTATTTCCTGCAATATCATTTGTACCTGCAAGTAAAACCACCACCTTGGGATTGAGATTTATTACATCCTGACGAAAGCGTACAAGCATCTGAGGTGTGGTCTGACCTCCAATTCCTCTGTTTATATAGTTCTTCTCGGTGGCAAAGAACTCAGGCACCTGGTCTATCCAACCTTGAGTAATTGAATTTCCCATAAACACAACCCTGTCGTCGCACACTCTAGATGGAGCTAGCTTTGCATTGGCTTCCCTGAATCGCTCTAAATTTGCCCAATCTTGTGCCTCAGTAGTAAAAAACGATGCTATCATACATAAAAGAATAAGAGATAGTTTTCTCATAGTTATTTATATTAAACATGTGAATAAAATTTGTCAAAAATAGTTATTATTTAGCACTCTGAAAAATTGTTCATCGACTTAAAAGGGCTTTACGTCGATTAAATCATCTAAAAAAACTAAATTCTAATTAATCAACATTCAGTTTTAATTGAAAAGACCTACATTTAAGGAATCTTTGCACACAATTATGAATAAAAGAACCAAGATTATTGTTTTTGCAACCATCGCCGTTCTGATACTA
>CAYZHS010000247.1:0-2711 GCA_964478295.1 uncultured Proteiniphilum sp.
GTTTTATTGAAACATACACAGATCCAATGGGATTGAAGGGAAGTTGGGAGTCGCTTGTAAACTTCAAGAGTATTGAGGCTTCAGAAAGAACTAAAATTATTAGTGATAATGCACAATGGTTTGAAGACAACTCGCCTATCGACGATAGATTTAAGAAAGAGGAAGTTAAAGGCGTTTCGGCAAAAGTTATAACAGTTGCCATGCTTGGAGGAGATACATACCCAGCAACCCCAATTGGAATAAACCTTCCAAATGCCGACTGGATAAGACGCGACCATGGATCAAAATCTGTTACAATTGATAACATTACATTTGCATATGATAAGGCAGCAGAAGGCAATGGTTTTAAAGAGGAATTTATGTGGAGCGACGCAGAAATTGAATTAACAAAGAAGTATGGAACTGTTACAGACAATCTTCACACAGACCTGCATGAATGTCTTGGTCATGGCTCAGGTAAACTGCTTCCAGGCGTAAGCACCGATGTTTTACAGGCTTATGCTTCTCCGCTTGAAGAGACTCGTGCCGACCTGTTTGCACTTTACTATCTGGGCGATCCTAAACTTGTTGAGCTTGGCCTCTTGCCAGACAATGAAGCATATAAGTCGGAATATTATTCTTATATAATGAATGGTGCTATGACACAACTAACTCGCATACAACCCGGAAAAGATATTGAGCAGGCTCACATGCGTAACCGTGCTACTATATCAAACTGGGTACTTGAAAAGGGTAAAGAGGATAGTGTTGTAGTATTTGAGAAGAGAGAGGGTAAAACTTACATTGTAGTTAACGACTATGAGAAGTTGCGTTCATTGTTCGGTGAACTACTTTCGGAAGTGCAGCGCATAAAGTCGGAAGGCGACTTTGAGGCTGGCAAAGCTCTTATTGAAACATATGGCGTAAAAGTGAATCAGGATATTCATAAAGAGGTGTTATCGCGCTATGAATCACTTGATATAGCTCCTTATAAAGGATTTGTGAATCCTGTATATAAGCTAGTAACCGACGATAATGGAAAAGTTGTAGATGTTACCGTTTCTTATAATGAGAGTTATGCAGATCAGCAGATGCGTTATTCAAGACAATATTCGGTTTTACCGCTTAAAAATTAATATAAAACAGCATCCAATATTCAGTTATTGAAAAATGGATATAATACTTCGAGGGTGTATCACATTGTGATTTCACCCTCGTTTAGTAAAAAGATGATATATGAACTACATCGAAACAGTAAATTATCTTTATCAACAAATGCCCGAATATCAGCGAATAGGGCATGCTGCTTACAAAGAGGGACTAGACAATAGTCTTGCATTAGATAATATTTTTAATCACCCTCATAAGAATTTTAAAACAATACATGTAGGCGGAACCAACGGTAAGGGCTCTACTTCTCATCTTTTAGCTGCTATACTACAAGAATCGGGGTACAGGGTTGGTTTGTATACTTCTCCTCATTTAATCGATTTCAGAGAACGAATAAGAGTTAACGGAGAGAAGATTGAAGAGCAATTTGTTATAGAGTTCGTAGAAAAATATAAAGACAGGTTCGAACCAATTATGCCATCGTTTTTTGAGCTTACAATGGAAATGTCGTTTCTGTGGTTTTCAGAACAGAAGGTTGATGTTGCAATTGTAGAAGTTGGTTTGGGGGGAAGACTTGACAGTACAAATATAATTTCTCCCGATTTAAGTGTTATTACCAATATTGGGTTAGATCATATTAAATATCTGGGAGACACATTGCCAAAGATTGCTGCAGAAAAGGCTGGTATTATAAAACCCTATACACCTGTGGTAATTGGAGAATTGGTAAGTACAGATGTGGCACAAGTGTTTATCGACAAGGCAAAATTGGTTGAAGCACCAATTATTTTTGCTGAGTTGTATATGAATAATTTTGTGGCTGATAGAAACGATGGTGGGTGGAATTTCCATGCAGATGGTTATCCCAATTTAACCGGCCAATTAACCGGACCAGCACAAGATAAGAACGCAAGAACAGTTTTAACTTCAATTGAGATTCTTAATGAGATAGGATATACCATTACAAAAGATGCAGTTTATAAAGGTTTTTCAAATGTGATATCATTGACAGGTTTATTAGGAAGGTGGCAAATTTTACAGGATTATCCAAAAACAATCTGTGATATTGCACATAATTCACATGGAATTAAATATGTTGTTGAACAGTTGGCAAACGAAAAATACAACAAACTACATATTGTATTTGGCATGGCAAACGATAAAGATATTAATTCGGTTTTGAAGTTAATGCCAAAAAATGCTATATACTATTTTACAAAAGCATCTGTAGAACGTGCATTAAATGAGAGCTATTTAAAAGAACAGGCTTTATCTTACAACTTAAATGGTGATGCATACTCCTCGGTTTCTTCAGCTGTTGAAGCAGCAAAAGAAAACGCCGACAAAGATGATCTTATCTTTATCGGCGGTAGCTCTTTTATAGTGGCAGATGCATTTACAATACTTATATGAGTAATTAAAATATTTATTTATGAATAGTTAATCACTAGTTTAATAAGTAGTATATTACCATATCATTACAATTCTAAAATTATAGTTTTGTCTTGCATCCTGATCTTGAACTCCATCTGAGGGCTCTATAAAGAAGGTCACTTCATTTCTTTGTTGACTATACTCAAAACTTATAGTTTCTGTGAAATCAATATATTCATTTTGCCCAA
>CAYZHS010000248.1:0-2709 GCA_964478295.1 uncultured Proteiniphilum sp.
TTTTTATAAACAAAATAATTCATATAACTAATTAATAGTAAATTATTGGTATGATCTTTTTGCAATTACCCTCACCAGCTGATACTGCACAGGCAGTTTTCGCTACCATGCAGCAAACATCAGCTGCTGAAACTACGGCAGTTACAATGAACGCTTTTGACCTAGCACTTAAAGGTGGCTGGTTAATGATTGTCTTACTTATTCTGTTATTAATGTCAATTTACGTTTTAATCGAACGAACACTAGTAATTAACAAAGCTGCAAAAGAGGATAATTCCTTTATGAACAGGATAAAGGATTATATTCACGATGGCAAAATTGATGCTGCTGTAAACTTATGTCGCAATACTGATACGCCAACCTCAAGAATGGTGGAGAAAGGTATTTCGAGACTAGGAAGACCAACAGCAGATGTTATGTCTGCAATAGAGAATCAGGGAAATATTGAAATTTCTCAATTGGAGAAAGGGCTTCCCGCACTTGCAACTTCGGCATCTGGTGCTCCAATGGTGGGTTTTCTTGGAACAGTAACCGGAATGGTAAAAGCATTTATGGATATGGCTAGCGCAGGAGCAAATGTGGATGTAAACATTCTTTCTACAGGTATTTATGAAGCATTAGTTACTACAGTAGGTGGATTGATTGTTGGTATTATTGCACTGTTTGCTTACAATTACCTTGCAACCAGAATTAAAGGCATTGTAAACCGTTTGGAAATGAGAATTATGGAATTTATGGACATCCTTAACGAGCCTGCAGCTTAAGTTTTATTATTTATGAACACTTTATCAGATTTATAAGGTATGGCACTAAAACAGCGTTTTCGTATAGAAACAAATTTCAGTATGGCTTCCATGACGGACGTGATTTTCCTGCTGCTTATCTTTTTCATGATTACGTCTACAATTGTGGTTCCGAATGCTATCCAAGTTCTTCTTCCAAAATCTCAACAGCAGGCGCAAGCAAAACCTATTACAAGACTAACTATTGATAAGGATCTTAATTATTATGTTGCAAATGCTAATGAAAGAGAAAGACAAGTAACATTTGAAGATATTACACCTTTTCTACAGTCAGTATATACCGCAGAACCCAATATTTTTGTAGCTCTATATGCCGATGAAAGCGTTCCATATAGAGAAATAGTACGGATATTAGATATTGCAAATCAGAATCAATTTAAAATGGTGCTGATGACGAGGCCTAATTAAAAGCTCGAATTATCTTATGAAACAGTTTTCGAAGGAGAAAATAGGAGGAATAATTGGAACAGCTCTATTTACAGTGCTACTCTTCCTGTTACTTTTATTTACATATTTCACTTTAGCTACTCCTCCTGAAGAATTAGAAGGAATTCCGGTTATGTTTGGAACTGTTGACAATGCTTATGGTGAATTTGAGTCGCCATATAATGAGGTTACCCCTATTCCCACACCACAAATAGAAACACCTCCACAACCACAAATTGAAGAGTATATTACTCAAAACACAGAACCATCAATTGATATCGAAGCTCAGAGAGAACAAGAACGTAGACGTGCAGAGCTAGCAGAAGAGAGAAGAAGAGTAGAAGAAGCAGAACGTAAGCGAAGAGAAGAACAAGCACAGGCTAGAAGAATAAATGATCAAATGTCGGGTCTTTTCGGAGAGAACAACGAAAGTAGAGGTAATACAGAAGGATCGGGTTCTCAAGGTGTATCAACAGGTAACTCTTCACAAGGCTCTCCTATAGGCACAGGAGGAATTGGTTCTTACGATTTAGGAGGTAGAAGTTTAGGTCGTGGCGGACTTATACAACCTAGTTATAATGTGAACGATTTTGGCACTATAGTTGTTAACATAACAGTAGATCCTGCAGGAAACGTAATACATGCTGAAATTGGCCGTGGCACAAATACGCCTAACTCCACACTTAGACAGGAGGCCTTAAGAGCAGCCAGGAACACTAAGTTCAATTCTATTAATTCGGTCAATAATCAGCTAGGCACTATTACTTATAAGTTCAATTTGAACTAATTTCGACTAACATCACTCTTTATTCGAATTATTGACGAAATATTTCAAACATAACTCTTTTAAAAAATTAAATAATGAAGAAAGCAGCTCTCTTTTTAGCAAAAGGATTTGAAGAAATAGAAGCGCTCGGTACTGTAGATATTTTAAGGAGGGCGCAGATAGAAATTGATACTGTCTCTATTACTGACTATAATATTGTAACCGGGGCACACAATATTGCTGTTACTGCTGATAAAACATTTAATGATACAGATTTTGGGCACTACGATATGCTAATACTTCCTGGTGGCATGCCAGGTGCTAAAAACTTGAATGAGCATATCGATTTAAAAAATCTCATTACTGAGTTTAATTCAAAAGGAAAGTATATTGCTGCAATTTGTGCTGCTCCAATGATCTTAGGTGGAATGGGCTTATTGGAAGGTAAACGTGCAACTTGCTACCCAGGCTTCGAAGCTGAATTGATAGGTGCAAAAATAACCGGAGACAACGTAGTAGTAGATAATAATATAATTACAGGCAAAGGTCCTGGCTTAGTTTTTGATTTCGGCTTAAGATTAGTAGAACTACTAATGGGTCTACAAAAAAAGCGAGATGTACAAAACGGGTTATTACTCTGAGATTGAAGATTTTCAATAAATTATAGGTGCAAAGAGTTGGTTATTAATAAAAAACCGACTATCTTTGCACCGC
>CAYZHS010000249.1:0-2689 GCA_964478295.1 uncultured Proteiniphilum sp.
CTGTTATTGGTATGGTACAGGCATTTGATGATATTCAAAGAGCTGGTGATATGAGTCCAACAATTGTTGCTGGTGGTATGAAGGTTGCTTTGATCACTACTGTAGGTGGTTTGATAGTAGCATTAATACTTCAGGTGATTTACAACTACATTCTATCTAAAATGGAAGGAATTCTTAACAAAATGGAAGATGCTTCCATCACTTTCCTTGATCAAGTTATTAAATATAACGTAAAATATAAAAACCTGTAAGAAGATGGCTGTAACTAAAATTCATAGAACATCCAGAACAACACTATTAATTGGGGTATTGATCTCAATTATTGTTTTAGCTCTGTTTTTCTTAGGAGGTGAAGCTGCTGCAAGTGATAAGATAGCAGCTGATATGACACAGCCTAAATTTACAGATGCATTATTGTACTGGTGTTATATTTTATTAGCAATTACCGTTGTAGTGCTTATAGCATTTGCAATATTTGATTTTGCTAAAAAATTGAAAGAAACTCCAAAGAAGGCTCTTGGAGGTCTTCTGGCTTTGGTAGCGCTTGCTGCATTATTTCTTGTAACATATACTATAGGGGATGGTTCATTATTGAGTATTCCTGGTTATGATGGTGCTGACAATGTGCCAGTAAGACTGAAAATGACCGATATGTGGTTGTATTCATGTTATATTATGCTGTTTCTTACTGTGGTAGCAATATTCTTTACTCCACTTTTAAAGAAAAAGAAATAGATATTTAAAAAGTCAATTTCTTACAGCTCTGTTTAAGAACTAAATAAAAAAGGTTTAATATGCCAAAAATGACTAGAAAAGTTCCAGTAATTAATGCCAGCTCTATGGCTGACGTTTCTTTTCTGTTACTGTGCTACTTCCTTATGGTTTCGAGTATGGACGTAGACTCCGGATTGGCGCGACGTTTACCACCACCTCCACAAACACAGGAAGAGACTTCGGTTACTGTACAAAGAAGGAATCTGCTTGTTGTACTTGTAAATGCTCAAAATGAAATATTACTTCAGGATCAACAGGGAGTAGTAGTTTATGCTAATGAGAATGATCTTCAAGGAGGAGCAGGTAGACCAGCGATGAAGGATGTAGTGAAAGGCTTTGTGCTAAATGAAGCAAATAGTCCAGAGCTACCACAGCTAATTGAAGAAGATTTCGGTGCACCTATAGGAACAGTTCCTGTTACTTCTAATCACGTTATCTCTATTCAGAATGATGCTACTACCAGATATAGTGCGTATATAGCTGTTCAGAATGAGGTTGTTAGAGCTTACAATGAACTAAGAGAAGAAGGGTCAAGAAAATATTTCGGATCAACTTATGAAGAACTAACTGAGGATCAGAAATCACAGATCAATGATCTATATCCTCAACGTATTTCAGAAGCTGAACCTAAAAATTACGGAGAACAATAATTATGGGGAAATTTAATAAGAGCGGCAAAAGAGAGATGCCAGCATTGAATACTTCATCTATGCCAGACTTGGTTTTCGCCATTCTGTTTTTCTTTATGGTTACAACTACAATGCGCTCTGAGACTTTGATGGTGCAAATGAAGTTGCCGACTGCCTCTGAGGTACAGAAACTTGAAAAGAAATCATTGGTTACCTATATAAATATTGGTCCACCAATGGAATCACGACTAGGTACTGGTACACAAATGCAGCTTAATGATAGATTTGCTGACGTTTCGGACATACAAAACTATATTGCACAGGAAAAAGCAAGTATGAATGAAGCTGATCAGCCTCTTATGACTGTATCAATTAAAGCTGACGAAAATACTCGTATGCAGTATATTACTGATGTTAAACAAGCTTTACGTCAAGCATATGCATTAAAAATTAGCTACTCTGCAAGAAAAGGAGAAAACTAGTTTTAATATTATAGTATTTATAAAAACCGGAAGTCTTTAGGGGCTTCCGGTTTTTTCGTTTTATCGCTCCACAAATAGTTACATATCAATTAAATCTATATTTAACAGATAAACAAATCATGCAAGTTAATGGTTTACTCTTCACTGTTTAGGAAAAGGGTATTAATCTATTATTAAATGTTTGGTACAGAAAAAAATATTTAGAGATAATTTAAGATATCTATCCAACAAATAGAAATTGATTTATATAACAAATATTGAAATGAAAAGAAAAAACGAACTACTACAAATTGGCTGGCTAATATTAAGATTTGGAATCGGTATATCAATATTCCTGCATGGGCTTCCTAAAATTACAGGAGGAGTAGAAACATGGACTATGGTTGGTAGTACAATGTCGAATTTTGGGATTGATTCGGGACATGCATTTTGGGGCTTCATGGGAGCTTTTTCTGAAGCAGTTGGCGGAATATTGTTTGCATTAGGATTCCTGTTCCGCCCAGCAGCTCTTATGCTTACTGGAACTATGTTTGTTGCGTTGATAACACACCTTTCTGCAGGCGATAGTTTTATGGTATATGGTCACGCACTTGATTTGTTAATTGTATTCGCAGGTTCAACTTTGATTGGAGCAGGCAAGTACTCAATTGATAGTAAACTTTTACCTAAGATTGCTTAGATTTATTAGGTTAAATATAAAAAATCCCCCATTCTACGTAAAATATCGTGTGAATGGGGGATTTCTCGTTTAAATAAAAAAAGGGTAAGCTTACTATATCGCGCCGCTACAACCAAATACCCTTG
>CAYZHS010000250.1:0-2680 GCA_964478295.1 uncultured Proteiniphilum sp.
AAAAAGCATCAGACAATGAATTCTATCTATAATTGAGATATCTAAGTTGCGTAATTATGAAATAATTATTAATTTTGCTTTACAGCGATAAGCTGTTTACAAACCAATAAAAGTTTTAGATATGTCTGTGAACAAAGTTATTTTAGTAGGAAACGTGGGGAGAGACCCGGAAATGAAGTTTTTCGACAATGATGTTGCGAAAGCAAACTTTTCAATTGCAACCAGTGAAAGAGGTTATACAACATCAAACGGAACACAAATACCGGACAGAACAGAGTGGCACAATATTGTTTGCTGGAGAGGATTAGCACAAATTGCAGAGAAATTTGTAAAGAAAGGCACATTAGTTTATATAGAAGGTAAGATTCGCACTCGTTCTTATGATGATCAAAGCGGAGTTAAGAGATATGTAACTGAGATTGTGGCAGATAATCTAGAATTACTAAGTCGCAGAGGTGGAGAATCTGACAACAACTACACAACTAAATCAGAGTCTGCTCCTCAAAGTATTCCTCAACAAGATTTCGACAACAACTCAGAGGTTGATGATCTACCATTTTAATTAAATAAATCGACACTTGGACCCTGACCCTTTATCTTGTTTAATTACAATATTGCCGGCTTACAGCCCAGTTCTGACAGACTATGCATTAATAATTCTGCTTATTCTGCTTATAATTATTAATGCAATAGTCTCCGGATCTGAATTAGCATTCTTCACTCTAGGAAAAAACTTCCCCGATAACCTCAAAATATCAGAAGATTATAAAAAGCTGCGGGTACTTAATTTGCTTAAAAAGCCGGAAAAACTGATAGCATCGTTAGTATTAACTTACCACTTGCTAAATGTAACAGTTACAGTTCTTACTATATACCTGCTAAATAAACTACCCTATTTTGCAACAAATGCCAGAGAATCACTCATTTTGGAGGTTCTCATTGCAATTTGTATAATACTATTGTTTATAGAGTTTATTCCTAAAAAAATTGCAGCAAGAGATCCGGTGCGATATGCAATACACAATGCAACAATAATCAGAGCAATCAATAAATTAGTAAATCCACTCTCTACTTTTTTTATTAAAATTGGATTACTCAGAAAAAACAACCAGCACTACCGTTCAATAGAACTACTTAAGCATGAGTTGTCTGAAACTGACGAGCATACTCTCGAGCAAGAAAAAGAGATGCTCGAAGGCATAATTCGTTTTAGAGACAAAAGTGTTGATGATATAAAAGTATCGAGAGGCGATATGATTGCTATTAATATTCAATCGCCTTTTTCAGAAGTAATTGGCTTTATAGTTGAAGCAGGCTATTCCCGAATACCTGTTTATGAAGAAAACCCCGACAACATAAAGGGGATACTATATGTAAAAGATTTACTGCCTCATATAGGTAAACCTCACACATTTAAGTGGCAATCGCTTATACGTTCGGCATATTTTGTGCCTGGAACAAAGAGAATAGACGACCTTCTAGAAGAGTTTCGCACCAACAAAATACATATGGCAATTGTTGTTGACGAATACGGAGGCACATCAGGCTTAGTAACGATGGAAGACATTCTAGAAGAGATAGTTGGAGATATCAGCGACGAATACGACGAAGATTTCCCATTATACACTATGGCAGCCGATGGTTCATATATATTCGAGGGTAAGACTCCTATAGATGATTTTTTAAAAATTACAAACCTACCCGAAAAGGATTTTGAATTGATGAGCGACGAAGTTGACACACTTGCCGGCTTGTTGTTAGAACTGAAAGGCGACTTCCCCAAACGTAAAGAGAGTTTTACGTATAAGAATCACAAATTTCAAGCAGAGGAGATGAGTAAAAAACGGATCTTAAAAGTACGTTACTTCCCAATTTAATTATGCTTATCAGAAAAGAAAACATCAGCAATGGTGCTCTAATTGGTATATGGAAAATGGATGAGACAATAAGTGAACTTATTAGTCTCTTTCCACCTCAATATAGAGCAGAGGCTGAAAATAGTATCAAAAGTATAGGTTCAAACCAACGTGCACTTGAACTACTTTCAAGTCGCATTATGCTGCTTCACCTTTTGGGCGAAGTGAAAGTAATATTAAATCAAGACGATGGCAAGCCCTATCTCGAAGATAACTCCTACAATATAAGCATCTCGCACACAAAAGATTATGTAGCAATTTTGCTTCACAACAAATTATCTGTAGGTATTGATATAGAAACAATCTCAGATAGAGTAGAAAGAATTGCCAACAGGTTTATCTCTGATTTAGAATATATAAACCCCAAACATAAAATAACACACCTCCTCTTACACTGGTCCACAAAAGAGTGCCTATATAAATTAATAAACGAGCAGGGTGTAGATTTTAAGCAACAGCTCATTGTAACCCCTTTTGAACCTGCTCAAAGCGGAACAATTGAAGCACAAGAAACTAAAACATCTGATAAACATATATATATACTAAATTATGAGGTTCACCCCTCATACGTACTCACCTGGGTTATAGACACAAAAAACGCTCCAGAATATCCGGAGCGTTCTTAAATATATCTTTTCAGATTTATTATACTGTAAGCGATACACGTTTAAATGAAATCACTTCAAGATCCTTATCACTTTCCTTCAAGAACTGTTCGATAGTTTTCTTAGGATCTTTCACATAATCCTGTTGAAGTAAAGTAG
>CAYZHS010000251.1:0-2676 GCA_964478295.1 uncultured Proteiniphilum sp.
AGGCACGAGAGACCATCTCCCGGTTTCCCTTATGTTTCCCTTATGTTTCCCTTATGTTCTCCATATGTTCTCCATATGTTCTCCATATGTTTTAATAAGGATATGATATGGTAAATATATATCTATACAAGAGTTAAATGGGAAGAGTTTTATTTAAATTTGCAACATATTAATTATAAAAGATAGATTATGAGACTTTGGTCGGTGCACCCTAAATATTTAGACACAAAGGGACTTGTTGCATTATGGAGAGAGTCTTTGCTTGCCAAACATGTTTTGGAGGGAAAAACAAAGGGCTACAAGAATCATCCTCAACTTAATAGATTTAAAGATTCAAACAATGCTGTAGATTTTATAAATCAGTACCTTAGTGAGGTTTACTTTGAAGCACAATCACGTAATTATAATTTCGACAAAAATAAAATCGATTGGAGCTTCACTCCAGGCTATTTAAACGTTACTAATGGTCAAATGGAGTATGAAAGAGATCATCTGCTTAAGAAGTTGGAAATAAGAGATGCAGGGAAACTAAAACAGGTTGAAAAGTTATTAAGTTTAGACCCACATCCATTGTTTAAGATTGTTGATGGTGAAATAGAAAATTGGGAGATAGTCTGATTATTATTCAAACAATCTCCCAATTAAAAAATAATATCTTTCTATCAATAAAATATTAAAACCTAATCATAACTCCTATTGCCGGTAATACTGTACCGCTAAAAGAGTCGAGCTGCCTGAGCAACTGTTTTTGCGGATCTGAAGGATCATCCATAACCATTCCATTTGCATCTTTATTGGTGTAGATTGGAGGATTCTCTGATTGAAAATTATAGGCATTCTGAACATCAAGATAAAAGTTAAGCATCATCTTTTTAAAATAATACTCCTTGTCTATTCTTAAGTCGAGCTGATGAGAATCTTTAAGCCTAAGCGTATTATAATTCTCATAATCGATATATGGCCTGTTGCTTACGCTCCATGCATCTTTATTTGTAGATAGCTCCATATCAATGGGTGAGTAAGGTGCACCTCCCACATAACGCCAACGCATCGAAACACTCCAGTTTTTGGGAAGATTATAACTACCTATCAGGTTTACCATATGGCGCGTATCCCAGCTTGAAGGACGATAAACGCCATCTTCACCTGTGAACTCGCTCTTAAAAAGTGTGTAGGTAAGTGTACTATTGAATTTCTTAAAGTTCAACAGTCTGCCCAAAAACTCGATACCATAAGCCCTACCCTTTCCGGTTGATACAATCTCTTCGTCGCCAACCTGACCGTAGTCGGTGCCCTTACCAGCAATACTCATTCCATCTGTTACAGAGAGTGGATAATTGCTATAGAGTTTATAAAAGCCCTCAACATTAAATCTCATATTATCATTCGGCTCAAATGCAAATCCGGCTATTGCCTGGTTTGAGATGATATGTTTTAGGTTTTCGTTTTTGTTTACATAAATACCCAACTCATCCTTAAAGCCAAGTGTTGTGTAGGCTGGTCGCATGGCGTAGCGACCAACATTACCATTTATATCCCACTTATCTGTTAATCTATAAGAAATTGAGAATCGGGGAGATACCTGATTCAACGGATTCTTCATATTGTTGTTGAAGTTGTTTCCTATAGTATTAATACCTAGTGATAGTGATAATCTGTTGTTTATATATGTATCAGAAAGCTGAACAAATGCTTGATACGACAATAAATCGAGTTCGGTATTATATATAAGATCGTTGAGCGAGCCATTACTAAAAACCTTTCGATTTGTTTCATTTAAGTAGTGCGAATATGTAATACCACCACCAAAGAGAACCTTAACTGGCAAGTTGGGGTAACTTCTTTCGAATCTCAACTTATTTTCTGCTTCATCCGAAATATAATCTGAATATTTTGGTTGCGACTCATCGTTATTTGGGTACTTAAAATTTCTGTTGCGGAGCATATTTCTGCTCAGTACCCATGTATCAAAATAATTTGCACTAAAATGCTTATATACAGCCCCTATTGTGTAGTTCCATTGTTGATAAACCGGTAGATAATCGAGCAAATAACGCTGCGACTCAGTACCATCTTCCTGCAAGTCGGTATTCAACTTCATATTATCAATAGCTCCAAGTCCGATTATTGTCAGTTCATTTTTTGGATCAATCTGATATTTATACTTAACCTGGAAATCGTTGTAGGTTGGAAGAAAAGGCAGACCAATAAACTTAAACAGCAGTTGCAGATATGATTGGCGTGCAGAAACAATGAATGTAGACTTATCTCCTATGGGGCCATCCATTGTAAATGCTGCATCTGATGCACCAATACCAACTTGCGTATGTATGCGGTCGCGGCTACCATCTTTTTGACGTATATCCATAACCGAACTTAGTGTGTTTGGTCTGTTTGCCGGAAATGCACCTGTATAGAAATTAATCTCTCTAACAAAATCGGGGTTTATAATACCCACCACACCTCCTGACGAACCTTGAGTTGCAAAGTGATTAATGATTGGTATCTCAACACCATCGAGATAAAACACATTTTCGGAAGGTCCACCACCACGCACAATCAAGTCGTTGCGGTTGGGGTCAGTTGCCCCTACTCCAGGCAGCGTTTGCACTGCTTTTGACACGTCGCGATTTACACCTGCAGCTTTTTCAATATCTTTTACCCCTACGGTTAAAT
>CAYZHS010000252.1:0-2433 GCA_964478295.1 uncultured Proteiniphilum sp.
TATTACCGTGACGTCCGGCCATCTTGTCTCCTACTTGTATTTTGCGCTTTTTAGCAACATATACTTTGGCACTTTGCATTATTCCCGAAGGTAATTCATCGCCTATAGTAAGATCAAAACGTTTACGCTTAAGTTCAGCGTCGAGCTCTTTATAACGTCGAAGATAGTTTATTACAGTTGTACGGATAAGATCATTCTTATGCGCATCTGTAGTCCACTTGTTTAATTGAACCGACTGGAAGTCTATATCTGAAAGTACTTTATGAGTGAATTTAGCTCCTTTAGGAACAATGTCTATATTTGTATAATCTTTCACTCCTGCAGAAGTTTTACCATCGGTTAGCTTAAGAAGTTTTTCAATAAGAATCTTTCTTAATTCCTCTAGTTTAACCTCATACTCTTCATCCAGTTTAGGTAGAATTGCTTTATTTGAAAGCTTAGTTTTTCCTTTTTTAGATGCTTTGGAGAATAAATTAGTATGTATAACTACACCATTTAGAGAAGGAGAAGCTTTAAGTGATGCATCTTTAACATCACCAGCTTTATCACCAAAAATTGCACGAAGAAGTTTTTCTTCAGGCGAAGGATCTGACTCTCCTTTTGGCGTAATTTTACCAATTAAAATATCTCCCGGTTTTATACGAGCACCTACTCTTACAATACCTTTTTCATCAAGATCTTTAGTTGCCTCTTCACTAACGTTAGGAATATCTGAAGTTAATTCTTCCATTCCTCGTTTAGTTTCACGAACCTCTAAAGAAAATTCTTCAACGTGTATAGACGTAAATACATCATCACTAACCAATCTTTCACTTAATACAATAGCATCCTCAAAGTTATAACCCTTCCATGGCATGAATGCCACTTTTAAGTTTTTACCAAGTGCTAATTCTCCATTCTCAGTTGCATAACCTTCTGTAAGAATTTCACCCTTAGTAACTTTTTGACCAACTCTACAAATTGGCCTAAGGTCTACAGTAGTGTTTTGGTTAGTTTTACGGAATTTAGGTATGTTATATGTTTTTTCAGAGTCCTCAAAACTTGTGAACTCTTCTTCTTCACTTCTTTCGTATCTAATCTTGATTGTAGTTGCATCAACGTAGGTGATTTCACCAACTCCTTCAGCAACAACTTGAGACCTGGAGTCTTGAATAACCTGGCCTTCAATTCCTGTTCCAACAATTGGAGATTCAGCTCTGACGAGGGGTACAGCCTGTCTCATCATATTTGAACCCATCAAAGCACGGTTAGCATCGTCATGTTCAAGGAATGGAATAAGAGAAGCGGCAATAGAAGCAATCTGCATTGGCGATACATCCATAAGTTCAACTTCTTCAGGAGCTACTACCGGATAATCTGCATCTCTTCTTGATTTTACTCGTGGATTGATAAATTTACCTTTATCATCTAATGGTGCATTACCCTGAGCAATAATTCTATCCTCTTCTTCTTCTGCTGCAAGATAGATAACTTCATCATTTTTGATGTTTACTATTCCGTTTTCAGCTTTACGATAAGGAGTTTCAATAAATCCTAGATCGTTTATTTTTGCATAAACGCATAGTGAAGAAATCAACCCAATATTTGGGCCTTCAGGTGTTTCAATAGGACAGAGACGACCGTAATGAGTAAAGTGAACGTCACGTACTTCAAAACCAGCACGTTCACGTGAAAGACCACCTGGACCTAATGCCGATAAGCGACGTTTATGAGTAATTTCTGCAAGTGGATTCGTTTGATCCATAAATTGTGACAACGCATTAGTTCCGAAAAATGTATTTATTACGGAAGAAATAGTTTTTGCGTTAATCAAATCTATTGGAGTAAATACCTCGTTGTCTCTTACGTTCATCCTTTCTCTGATGATACGTGCCATACGAGTCAAACCAATACCGAATTGTGTATAAAGCTGTTCTCCAACAGTACGCACACGTCTGTTGCTCAAGTGGTCAATATCGTCAACCACTGCTTTGGAGTTTATAAGCTCTATTAAATATTTGATTATTTCAATGATATCCTCTTTTGTTAAAACACGAATATCATCTTCAATTTCAAGATTAAGTTTCTTGTTAATTCTATAACGTCCTACATCACCTAAATCGTATCTCTTTTCAGAGAAAAACAGATTGTTTATTACTTCACGTGCACTAGAGTCATCAGCTGGCTCTGCACTACGTAATAATCGGTATATATGACGAACTGCATCAATCTCCGAGTTGCTCGGGTCTTTCTGCAATGTGTTGTATATGATAGAATAATCTATAGTGTTGTCAGTTTCTTTATGCAAGAGAATTGAAGCAACACCCGATTCTAAAATTTCATCAATATGTTCCTGTTCGA
This sequence comes from uncultured Proteiniphilum sp., assembly GCA_964478295.1. Taxonomy (GTDB): domain Bacteria; phylum Bacteroidota; class Bacteroidia; order Bacteroidales; family Dysgonomonadaceae; genus Proteiniphilum. The sequence goes on from CAYZHS010000252.1 coordinate 2,341, forward strand.
TTATTGTTTCACGTTCAATAATAACTTCATTTCTTTCAATAGAAGTTACTTCTCCGGTGTCTTCATCTACAAAATCCTCCATCCAGGATTTAA
>CAYZHS010000252.1:2443-2658 GCA_964478295.1 uncultured Proteiniphilum sp.
CTCTGGCTGCAAGTTTGCGACCCTGTACTTTTTTTAGATTTGTCTTATTTGCCTTAACTTCTTCAGCCAAATCAAAGATCTCAAGGATGTCTTTATCATTCTCGAATCCAATGGCTCGAAGTAGCGTTGTAACAGGTAATTTCTTTTTACGATCGATATAAGCATACATGACACTGTTGATGTCTGTTGCAAATTCTATCCATGACCCCCTAAAA
>CAYZHS010000253.1:0-2606 GCA_964478295.1 uncultured Proteiniphilum sp.
ATAAAAGGATATGATTGATCAATCGATATTTCAAAATAAAACAGCAGCATATTACACTCTTGGGTGTAAATTAAATTTTGCAGAGACCTCTGCCATTGGCCGGCAGTTGTTTAATTCTGGCATAAGGAGAGTTAGAAAAGGTCAGCAGGCAGATATTTGTGTTATTAACACTTGCTCGGTAACCGAACTGGCAGATAAAAAAGGCAGGCAGGCAATAAGGAAAGCTATTCAGGAGCATCCGTCGGCATTTGTAGTTGTAACTGGTTGTTATGCTCAATTGAAGCCTGATGATATTGCACAGATTGAAGGCGTTGATTTAGTGTTAGGGGCAGAGCAGAAACTTGATGTTGTTAAGTATCTCGACGACCTGAAGAAGAAAGAGAAGAGTGAGGTGGTGACTTCTAAAACACATAGAATCAGATCGTTTGTTCCTTCGGTGTCGGCAGACGACCGCACTCGTTATTTCTTGAAGGTACAAGATGGGTGCGATTATTTCTGTTCTTTCTGCACTATTCCGTTTGCAAGAGGAAGAAGTCGCAACGGCTCTATTGCAGATTTAGTGAAGCAGGCAGAGCAGGTGGTGCTTGAAGGTGGTAAAGAGATAGTGCTTACAGGAGTTAATATTGGTGATTTTGGTCACACTACTAAAGAGAATTTTATCGATTTATTGAAGCAGTTAGATAATGTTGAGGGGGTAGAGAGATATAGAATATCGTCTATTGAACCCAACCTGCTTACTGATGAGATTATAGACTTTGTAGCCAATTCGAAGCGTTTTGCACCTCACTTTCATATGCCATTGCAATCGGGTAGTGATGAGGTGCTCAAACTAATGAAGCGAAAGTACGACACCGCTCTGTTCAGGCATAAAGTGGAGAAGATTAAATCGATTTTACCGGATGCTTTCATTGGTGTTGATGTGATTGTGGGTGTGAGAGGTGAAACCGATACTCATTTTGAAGAGGGCAGAGTCTTTCTTGAGTCGCTTGATTTCTCGCAGCTTCATGTTTTTACATACTCAGAGAGACCAGGTACACAGGCTTTGCAAATAGATTATGCAGTTGATCCTAAAACAAAACATGCACGAAGCAAAGCTTTACTTGATATGTCTGATCAAAAACATGTAGCTTTTCATAAGTTGCATCAGGGCAACAAAAAGAGAGTGCTGTTTGAGCATACTAAACGAGGTGAAAAGATGCATGGATTTACAGAGAATTATATAAAGTTGTTTGCCGACTACAATCCCGACTATATCAACAAGGTGCTTGAAGTTGAGGTGGGTGAGTATTGTGAGGAGGAAATGGCAATGAAAGCAATGTTTTAATGGACGAGGAGGATTGTAAAAAGACTTTTGGCTACTCGCTGCTTTATGCAGTGACTTATCTTCATGCCTTATTGCCGTTTTCGGTTTTATATATTTTATCTGACATACTTTATTTTGTTACATATTATTTAGTTAGATATCGCAGGAAAATTGTTCGAAAAAATCTCAGGAGTTCGTTCCCTGAAAAGTCTGAAAGCAAGATCATAGAAATAGAGAAGGAGTTCTATCGCAATTTGTGTGATTATTACTTCGAAACTATTAAGTTGTTGCATATCTCAGAGGATGAGATGAAAAGGAGAATGAAGTTTGAGAATCCCGAAATTATAGACAGGTTAACTGCTTCTGGTAATTCATGTATCTTAAGTCAGGGACATTATGCTAATTGGGAGTGGGTTACATCCATTATTTTACACATGGATGAAAGCTTAAAGCTTGGCTTTTTGTATAAAGAACTGCACTCAAAATCATTCGATCAGCTTTTCCTGAAATTACGTAGTATGTTTGGTGCAATACCCATAGAGAAGTTGAGTGCATTTCGCAAAATGGTTCAAATAAAGCAAACCAATCAGACTATGCTGGTTGGCTTTTTGTCTGATCAGCGTCCGCCTAGAAATGTAAATCAGTACTGGACTAAGTTTTTAAATCAGGATACCAATATGCAGAACGGCATGGAGAGAATTGCAAAACATCTTGGCTGTTCTGTGGTTTACTTAGATATTAAAAAGGTAAAGAGAGGATATTATTTAGGTAAGATTTTTGTGATTTCTCCAGATGCTTCAGAGGAGCCCGAGAATATGATTATGGAGCGATATGTAAGGAGGTTAGAAGAATCTGTAAGGCGAGATCCATCATTATATCTTTGGTCGCACAATCGTTGGAAATTTAAGAAACCTGCTAATTACAATGACACCAAACAAAATTAAGATTAAAACAGCTGTTGTAGTTCTCAACTGGAACGGAAAAGAATTGCTTGAGCAGTTTCTGCCATCAGTTATTTCTCATACAGTAAGTGATGAATGTAGCTTAATTGTTGCCGATAATGGATCTACAGACAACTCGCTCGACTTTATGAGAGATAATTACCCCGATATTCCTCTTATCATATTGGATAAGAATTATGGTTTTGCCGAGGGTTACAACAGAGCTTTGGAGCAAGTTGAAGCTGAGTATGTAGTTTTGTTGAACTCTGATGTTGAAACTACTGCCGGCTGGATAAATGATTTGATTTCATTTATGGATTCCAACAGAGATGTGGCAGCTGTTCAGCCCAAAATTCTCTCCT
>CAYZHS010000254.1:0-2595 GCA_964478295.1 uncultured Proteiniphilum sp.
TTTAGCACTTTTGGTATGTTGATTGAAGAGATAAAGCGATCTTAATTGTTTTTACAAATATATTTAAAAAAGCTCTATATTTGTGGAATCTTAATACTTCTTTAACAGAAACAAATGAATAACAATAAAACTGCACAGGTCGATTTTTATAATACCGAATTGGCTTTTCGTGATCAATCTAAAGGTGCCTTAAAAGAGGCATTTCAGCTTTTCAGAATAATGAACAACAAGAGTCTGGTAGAAACCGGAGAAAAACTTGTTAATATTGCTTTTACAATTAAACTACCTGTAAAACCTATTATTCGTAATACAATATACAAACATTTTGTTGGAGGAACATCTATTGCCGATTGTGGAAAAACTATAGAACGATTAGCCAAACGAAATGTTGGATCTATTCTCGACTATGCTCTTGAAGGTGAAGAGTCGGAGGGGCAATTTGATGCAACATGTGCCGAAATTATCCGCACAGTTGAGTATGCAAGTAAAAGTAATAACGTACCATTCAGTGCTTTTAAAATTACTGGAGTGGGCAGTCTAGATCTACTAACAAAAGTAAGTTCAAATACACCACTTACGGAAGATGAACTACAAAGATTTAAAGCAGTAGAGAATAGGGTAGAGTTGATATATAAGAGAGGATATGAACTTAATATTCCAATACTGATAGATGCAGAACAAACATGGATTCAGTCCATTTTAGATGGAATGGTTTTGAAACTAATGGCTAAGTTTAACAAAGAAAAAGCAATTGTACAAAATACATATCAAATGTACAGGCACGATGCTCTGGAGAGGTTAAAACTGCATCACCGAATCTCAGTTGAGGAGGGTTTTAAGTTCGGATTAAAAATTGTGCGTGGTGCATATATGGAGATGGAGCGAGAGCGAGCTGCAGAGTTGGGATATACTTCACCAATACAACCCGATAAAGCATCAACAGATAGAGATTTTGATGCTGCAATAGTTTATATGATAGAGAATCACGAGACAATAGACTTTATGGTTGCCACGCACAACGAGAAAAGTTCTATGTTATTGGCCCACCTCATAGATGAAAAGGGCTTGAGCAGAAATCAACCCGGCATCTATTTTTCGCAGTTGTATGGAATGAGCGATCATATAACATATAATCTTGCAGAGAATGGTTATAACGTAGTTAAGTATCTTCCATACGGTAAGATAGAAACCATGATGCCATACCTGTTTCGCAGGGCAAGAGAAAATAGTTCAATGAAAGGACAAACTAGTCGCGAACTACAACTTATAAAAAGCGAAATTAAACGTAGAAAAGGGGGGAAGTAAATAATTACTTTACTTCCCATATGTTAGATGAACTAAGAAGAAAATCTGTGAACGATTTTTTTGGTGATTTCTCCTGTACTTCAGCTATCTGATTTTCATAATCACGCTCATATGTTGGCGCTTCAACACTGCGAATTACTCCTAGTGCAACAGGTAGACCATCAGCAGTATCCATTAAAGCAAGCTTTAAGTGCAGGGTGTTGTCTTCTGTAGTGCTATCATGCACCAGAACATCATCTATGGTATAGCCATCCTCTCCAATTGTCACTGCTTTTAAGTTCCATCCATCAAGCACAATACCTCTGTTGTTTTCTTTGCCGAAAATCATTTTCTCGCCATGTTTCAATAAAACTGTATTGTCTGCTTTCCATGTTCTATCGGTAATCTTGTTGTGAATGCCATCATTAAAAATTACACAGTTCTGAAGTATCTCAACTACCGAAGTTCCTTTATGTTTAGCAGCCTCAATAAGAGCATCAACCTGATTTTTCATATCCACATCAAGTGCACGGGCAAAGAAAGTTCCTCTGGCACCAAATGTAAGTTCGGCAGGCCTGAATGGGTCCTCAACAGTACCGTAAGGTGACGATTTAGATACAAATCCACGTTCTGAAGTAGGTGAGTACTGACCCTTTGTTAAACCGTAAATCTTATTATTGAAAAGGAGAATGTTTAAATCAACGTTTCTTCTAATAGTGTGTATAAAATGATTACCACCAATAGCAAGCGAATCGCCATCACCAGTTGCAACCCAAACGCTTAAGTTCGGGTTTGCAACTTTAACACCAGTTGCAATGGCATTGGCTCTACCATGAATACTGTGAAAACCATATGTGTTCATGTAATATGGCAGACGCGACGAACAGCCAATACCCGAAATTACAGCGGTATTACATGGTTCAACGTTCAGTTCTGCAAGTGCTTTTTGCAGGCATGTTAAAATGGCGTAATCGCCGCAACCTGGGCACCAGCGTATTGGGTTGGGACTCTTAAAATCTTTGGGAAGATATTTCTGATACTTTATATCTTTTATATCAATATTATTTGTTTCTACACTACTCATTTTATTGTTCCTCTATAATTTTGCTGAATTCTTCTACTAATTCACTCACTTTAAATGGTTGGCCCTCAATTCTGTTGAAAGTTCTGATGTTAGACAGATCCTTAAATTTACCACTTAGGTAAGCAGCAAACTGACCACTGTTTTGTTCTGCTACAATAACCTTTTTAAAACTCTTGAGCAGCTCATGAGTGTTCTTTGGCAGTGGTGAAATGTGTCTGAACTGTGCT